>NZ_JBSFHA010000020.1:39861-131327 GCF_053596855.1 Streptomyces sp. NPDC001617 | reverse complement strand
GCGGCGGCTCGGAGGGGAGCCGCCGCGGCCGAGGTGTGTCCGGGTCCATGTCCGGCGCCCGGTCCATGTCCGTGTCCGTGTCCGTGTCCGGTCCGTCTACAGGGCGACCACCCGGACGGCCGCCCCGCAGAGCTTCGTCATGTCGTCCGGAGATCGCAGCGCACGAGTCGTTCAACTACGCGCTGCTGGACCCGGAGGAAACGGCGATCTTCGGCTGCGTCTACATCGACCCACCCGAACGCACCGGCGCCGACGCGGAGATCTCCTGGTGGGTGGTGGACGAGCTGGTCGACACCGAGACGGAACACGCCGTCGACACCCTGGTCCCCCACTGGATCACCACCGACTGGCCCTTCCGGCACCCCCGTCACCTCGGCCGGGACATCACCTGGCAGGACTGGCTGGCCCTGCCGCCGACCTCATGACGTCCTCCCGAGTGTGACCCAGCCGTACCGCCGCGCGAAGTCAACAACCAAGCTGCGGAGGAACGTCCGATCGCACGAGGCGGACTCGCGCGGCTGGTACGCGGCCGGGCAGGTAGACGAATCCGTTGCCGTTGTCGAGGAGCAATCCCTCATCGATGCCGTCCACGGACCAGAGATCAACCGGCCCACCGGTGTTGTTGATCCGAAAGAAGAACTCTGCTTCCTCCTCGCCCCGACAGACGAAGATCCCCTCCACCTCAGGGCCGCGGCTGCCGGCGATTCCCGGTGCGGCGCTCATCCGGGCCCAGTCCAGGCCATGCTGTGCGATCGACTGCCGATTGAGCATGGACGAAACGTGGAAGTGGTTCGACCTGTCAAGCACGCCAGGAGTATAGGAGGCAGTGAGGCTTCCTCCTCATGCTGGGGACCCTGTCACCCCCGCCTCAACTCGCCCTTGACCACCTTCCCGCTCGCGTTCCGAGGCAGCTCCGCCACGAACTCCACGACCCTCGGCACCTTGTAGTTCGCCATCTCCCGCCGGGCCCAGGCGATCAGGTCGTCCCCGGTCAGCACAGCGCCCCGCCGCCGCACCACATACGCCTTCCCGACCTCCCCCAGCCGCGGATCCGGCACCCCGATCACCGCGACGTCCGCGACATCCGGGTGCAGGCCCAGCAGTTGCTCTATCTCCGCCGGGTACGCGTTGAAGCCGCCGACGATGAACATGTCCTTGATGCGGTCGGTGATGCGCAGGTTGCCGTCGGCGTCCAGCACGCCCACGTCGCCCGTCCGCAGCCAGCCGTCCCCCGTCACCACCTCCGCCGTCGCCGCCGCGTCCTCGAAGTAGCCCCGCATGACGTTGAAGCCTCGCACCAGCACCTCCCCGGGCTCCCCGGGCGCCGCCTCCACCCGGACCTCGGTGCCCGGTATCGCCCGCCCGGACGTCGAGGCGATCACCGTGGGGTCGTCGCCGCGCCGGCACATCGTCACGATGCCGCTGGCCTCCGAGAGGCCGTACGCCGTCAGGACCGTCTCCACGCCCAGTTCACCGCGCAGGCGCTCCACCAGCTGCAGGGGCACCACCGCCGCGCCCGTCACCACCAGGCGAAGGGCGGACAGGTCGTGGGCGTCCCGCGCCGGATGGTCCAGCAGGGACTGGTGGAGGGTCGGCGGGCCCGGCAGCACGGACACCCGTTCCGCCGCGATGTTGGCCAGGACCGTGTCGACGCCGAAGACCGGCTGGGGGATCATCGTCGCGCCGCGCATGAGGCAGGCCAGCACGCCGGCCTTGTAACCGAAGGTGTGGAAGAAGGGGTTGACGATGAGGTAGCGGTCGCCCTGCCTCAATCCGGCCAGGTCGCACCAGATCTCGTACGCCCTGAGCGTCTGCGCGTGCGTGATCACCGCGCCCTTGGGGCGGCCCGTCGTACCGGACGTGAAGATGATGTCCGAGGGCATCGAGCCGTCCAACCTGCCCGCACGCGAACGGACTTCGGCCTCCCCCACCCCCTCCCCGCCCGCCAGGAAGTCCTTCCAGGTACGGAAGTCGGCCGGCGCGTCGTCCGACAGCACCACGACCTGGTCCAGTCCGGGCAGCCCGGGCCCCTCCGCGAGCGCCCGCCGCAGCGACGCCACGTACGACGTCCCCAGGAACGTCCCGGTCACGAACAGCAGCCGCGCCCCGCTCCGCCGCAGCACATCCGCCGCCTCGCCGCCCTTGAACCGCGTGTTCAGCGGCACCAGCACCGCGCCCGCCGACACGGCGCCCAGCGCGGCGACCATCCAGTCGAGGGAGTTGGGCGCCCAGATGCCCACCCGGTCGCCCACCTCGACCCCGCTCGCGATACAGGCCGCCGCCGCGCGCTCGACCCGGGCCCCCAACTCCGCGTACGAGACCCGGACCCGCCCGTCCACGACGGCCTCGGCGTCCGCGTACCGCTCCGCCGCCGACCGGATCAGGCCCGGAATGGTCCCCCACACCACGTCTCCGCGCATCGCAGCCTCCACACCAGTAGCTGACTACCCGTCAGATTAGCTGTAGCCTGACGCCCTGTCAGCTGCTCAACTGCCCTGGCATCATGCGGAGGTCCCCCACCATGGCCGGAATCAAGGACGCCACCGCGATCGTCGGCATAGGACAGACACCCTTCGCCAAACACCTCCCCGAGGACGAGAGAACCCTCGCCTGCCGCGCCGTCCTCACCGCCCTCGACGACGCCGGCATCGCCCCCGGCGAGGTCGACGCGCTCGCCTCCTACACCATGGAGGAGACGGACGAGGTGGAGCTCGCGAAGGCCGTCGGGTTCGGGGATCTCACCTTCTTCAGCAAGGTGGGGTACGGCGGGGGCGGTTCGTGCGCCACGGTCGCCCATCTCGCCGCCGCCATCGCCGCCGGTCAGGCCACCGTCGGCGTCGCCTGGCGATCGCGGAAGAGGGGCTCAGGACCCCGCCCCTGGACCAACACCACCGTCCAACTCCGCACCCCGGCCCAGTGGACCCGTCCCTTCGGCCTCCTCCGCCCGGCCGACGAGATAGCCATGCTGACCCGCCGTTACCTGCACGAGTACGGCGCCACCCGCGACCACCTCTTCAACGTCGCCCTCGCCTGCCGGAACCGCGCCAACCAGAACCCGGCCGCCGTCATGTACGAGCGCCCCCTGACCCGCGAGATGTACATGACCTCCCGCTGGATCAGCGAGCCCCTCTGCCTCTTCGACAACTGCCTGGAGACGGACGGGGCGTTGGCCTGCGTGGTCGTGTCGAGCGAGCGGGCCCGCGACTGCCGCCGGACCCCCGTCTACGTCCACTCCGCCGCCCAGGGCCTGCCCGCCCAGCACCACGGCATGGTCAACTACTGGAACGACGACCCGCTGACCGGCCCGGCCTGGACCGCCGCCCGGCACCTGTGGAAGCACGCCGACTTCACGCCCCAGGACGTCGACGTCGCCCAGATCTACGACGCGTTCACCGCCCTCATCCCCCTGTCCCTGGAGGGCTACGGCTTCTGCGGACGCGGCGAAGGCGGGGCGTTCACCGAGCAGGGCGCGCTGGAGATCGGCGGACGCCTGCCGATGAACACCAGCGGCGGCGGGCTCAGCGAGGCCTACGTGCACGGGTTCAACCTCATCAACGAAGGCGTACGGCAGCTTCGCGGCACCAGTACCGCCCAGGTCCCGGACGCCGCCACCTGCCTGGTCACGGCGGGGGAAGGCGTGCCCACCTCCGCTCTCCTCCTGAGGAGTTGACATGCTGACCCCCGTCACCGACCCCGACGGCGCCCCCTTCTGGGGCTACGCGCGCCAGGGCGAGCTCCGCGTCCAGGCCTGCGCCGACTGCGGCGAGCTCCGCTTCCCGCCCCGCCCCTGCTGCCCGCACTGCCAGTCCTTCGCCGACGAGTGGCGCCGGATGGAAGGACACGGACGGATCTGGTCCTACGTCCGCCCCCATCCCCCGCTCCTCCCCGCCTACGCCGACCAGGCCCCGTACACCGTGATCGTCGTCGAACTGACCGAGGCGCCCCGCATCCGCCTGGTCGGCAACCTGGTCACGGAAGCCGGGGCCCGACTGGACTCCGTCCCGCCGGAACGTCTCAGGATCGGCGCGAGGGTGCAGGTCGTCTTCACCGAGGACGGGCTGCCGCAGTGGGTCCTGGAGCGGCCATGACGACCGTACGGGTCCTGGCCGACAAGGACACCGGCGTCGCCGTCGTCACCCTCGACCGGCCCGAGCGACTCAACGCCATCGACCTCGCCATGCGCGACGAACTCCAGGAGATCTGGCGGGAGTTGCGTTTCGACGACGCCGTACGGGCGGTCGTCCTGACCGGCGCCGGAGAGCGCGCCTTCTGCACCGGCCTCGACCGGGACGCGGTGGTCCCCCAGCCCAGCTCCCCCTACATGGCCGACGATCCGCTCCTCCGGGTCGGCCCCAAGTCCAACGACCTGTGGAAACCGGTGATCGCCGCCGTGAGCGGCATGGCCTGCGGGGGCGCCTTCTATCTCCTCGGCGAGTCCGACTTCCTCGTCGCCGACACCACCGCCGCCTTCTTCGACCCGCACACGACCTACGGGATGGTCAGCGCGTACGAGTCCGTCCTGCTCGCCCAGCGGATGCCGTACGGCGAGGTCGCGCGCATGATGCTCATGGGCACGGCGGAGCGCATCTCCGCCCGGCGCGCCCACGAGATCGGTCTCGTCTCCGAACTCACCGAGCCCGGTGGCGCGTTGGCGGCGGCCGAGCGGTGCGCCGCCGTCATCGCCGGGTATCCGGTCGAGGGCGTCCAGGGGACCGTACGCGCGCTGTGGGCGGCGAAGGAGAGCGCCGTCGCCGCCGGGTTCGCGCAGGCGGCCCACCTGGTCTCGCTCGGGAACCTGCCGGACGAACGGCAGGCGGAGCTGTTCGTCCGGCGCGACAGACGGTTCCGGACGCGGTGAAGCGGTAGGACCGTCAGCTCGCCGCCGGTGCCAGGTCCTCGACCTCGCAGTGGTCGACGCGGGCGACGCTGCCACCGCCCACCTGCTCGTGCACCGTCACCGTCCCGCTCGCCGGCACGTCCACCTTGTCGACCTGGGACGCGACGACCCCGCCCTTGGCGTCCTTGAAGGTGACGGTGACCTCGAAGGTGCCCGCGGTGTCGTTCGGGTTGCTGACCTCGACGGTCGCGTACGGCTGCTTCACGGTCGCACAGCTCACCAGGACCGCCATCGCGGGCGACGCCGAGGCGGCCGTGGACGAGGAGTACGAGCCGCTGCCCCCGGTCGTCGTGTTCGAGTGCGACGACGTGTCGTGGTCCTGCGACGAGCTGCTGCACCCGCCACTGCTGTGATGCTTGCCGATGCCGTGATGGCGGCCCGTCGAGAAGCCCGTCAGCGACAGGACCACGAACCCGATGACCGCCGCGAACCGAAGAGTGCGCCCCCGTGTATTCATGCCGTCACACTAGCGAACCCCTGTCACGGCCATGTCACCGCGTGGCGGCCGCCCCGCACCCGGCGTAGCGTCTGGGGGGACGGCCGCCGTCCACGCCCTTCCGTGACATGGGTACGACGGCCGTCACCTGCAGACACTCACGCGGTCCGGGCGGTTCCCGTCCCCTTCTCCGCGTCCAGGGCGTACACACAGCGGTCCTTGCTGCACGCGTACACGACCCCGTCCTTGACCACCGGCGACCCGGTGATCTCGCCGCCGGTCGCCAGCTTCCACCGCAGCCGGCCGTCGTCGGCCTTCAGGGTGTAGAGCAGGTGGTCCGTCGAGCCGAAGTGGATACGGCCCTCCGCCACGGCCGGGGCGCCCACGATGTCGCCGCCCGCCTGGAAGCGCCACTTGGGCGTGCCCGTGACCGCGTCCAGGGTGTAGAGCCCCTTGCCGCTGCCCACGTGCACATGGCCCGCGGCCACCAGCACCGGGTCGACCGAGGAACGGGACTCGGTGGCGATACGCCAGCGGTCGCGGCCGTCGGCGGCGTCCAGGGCGTAGACCGTGCCGAGGTAGTCGGCCAGGTAGATGCCGCCACCCGTCACGGCCGGACCCGGCGCGAAGGTGGGCGGCGAGAGGAAGACCGCCGGGGCCTCGAAGTGCCACTTCACATGGCCGCTCGCAGTGTCCAGGGCCAGCACCCGGGTGCCCGCGGAGACGTACACACAGCCGTCCGGCGCGTGCGTCACCCGTACCGGCACCCCGCCGCAGGAGGCCGCGTCGCCGATCGGGTACGACCAGCGCTCCTCGCTCGTGCGGGCTTCCAGGGCGCGCAGGCGGGCGTCCTGCCAGACGTAGACAGTGCCCTCGTGGACGGCGGGCCCGGCCTCGGGGGACTCGAAGTCGGTCTGGGCGCCGGTCAGCTCCCACAGCTTCTGGCCGTTCGAGGCCTCCCAGGCCTGGACGCCGCCGCCGCGGGTGCCGGTGACGACCGTGCCGCGGTCGGCGTGCAGGGAGTAGACCCAGGCGTCCGTCTGGAGGCGCCAGAGGTCGGCGCCCTCGCGGGCCTCCAGGGCGAACAGGGTGGGGCCGTCGGAGGCGTGGATACGGCCGTCCGCGACCGCCATCGACCAGGCGACGTCCCGGGTCTTGAAGCGCCTGCGGCCGGTGGCCACGTCCAGGGCGTGCACCTCGAAGGAGGTGACGTAGACCAGGTCACCGGCGACGGACGGGGTGCCCCAGACGTCGTTCGACATACGGAAACGCCAGGGGCGCCAGCCGGTCGCCGTCTCCGGGGGTGCGGGCGGCGAGGACGGTACCCCAGGGCCTACGGCAGGGTCTGCGCCGTTGACTCCGGGGCGGGGCTTGGCCCAGGAGGCGGCCAGGGCGGCCTCCGGCGGGGGTGCCTTGACGGCGGCGGCGCGGACGTCGGCGACGCGTGGGCCGGGACCGATCGGCACCTGGGCGCCGGCCAGCCGGACGGGGCCGCCGTCGGGGGCGCCGACGGGGACGGGCGACGGGATCACGGGGTCGCGTGAGGGCGGGGGCGGGAGGGCGGGGCGGCCGCCGGTGCTGCGGCCGGGGCCCTGCGCGGGCTTGTTCGGCGGGCGTCCGCCGCGCCCGCGCGTCTCGATGAGGGTGACCGCCTTGTCCGGCAGCCAGGCCGACGCCGTACCGCTGTCGTCGGTGCCGGAGCCGAAGAGGTGCGGGGCGAGCTGGGCCTGGAGGTCGGCCGGGTTGGGGCGGGCCGTGGCCTCCATCTGCATGCAGGACTCGATCAGCGGGCGCAGCTCGTCCGGGAGACCTTCGAGGTCCGGGCCCTCGCGGAGCAGCATGAAGACCGTCTCGACCGGGTTGGCCCCATGGAACGGCGGGTGTCCGGTGGCGGCGAAGACCAGCATGGAGCCGAGCGAGAAGACGTCGCTCGCGCCGGTGACGCTGCGGGAGTCCTTGGCCTGCTCGGGCGACATGTAGGCGGGCGTGCCCACCGCCACATTCGTCATGGTCAAACGGGTGTTCGATACACCCGAGGCTATCCCGAAGTCGATCACCCGGGGACCGTCCTCGACGACGAGGACGTTCGAGGGCTTCAGGTCCCTGTGCACCAGCCCGGCGCCGTGGATGGACTGCAGGGCCTCCGCCACGCCCGCCGCGAGCCAGCGCACGGCCTGGGCCGGGAGGGGCCCGCACTCGTTCACTATCTCTTCGAGGGAGGGCGCGGGGACGTACGCGGTGGCCAGCCACGGCACGGCCGCGCGCGGGTCGGCGTCGACCACGGCCGCCGTGTAGAAGCCGGAGACCGCCCGGGCCGCCTCCACCTCGCGCGTGAAGCGCACGCGGAAGAGCTGGTCCTCGGCGAGCTCCGTGCGGACCGTCTTGATCGCCACGCGCCGACCGGACGCCGAGCGCGCGAGATAGACCAGCCCCATGCCACCGGCACCCAGCCGTCCCAGCACCTCGAACGGCCCGATGCGCCGCGGATCGTGCTGCGTCAGCTGATCGACCACTTGCCTGCCACCTCCCCGTACGGGCCCCGTCCACCCACATATGTACGCGACCCCGTGCAGCGTCTCACCACCGCACCGCCATGGCGGCACGCACCCCGATTCTTCCTGGCCCGGGCACTGGTTGCGAACTCAGGACCAAATCGGGGTGTCTCACCCCAAACCGGTATGCTTCCGCGCCCGGGGTCAGTGCTCCGCCCGCTCCAGTACGGCGAACGACGCTCCTTGATTGTCGGTGACGACCGCCACCTTTCCGTACGACGTCTCGAATGGTGGCGCCTGGACGCGGCCACCGAGCCTGCTCACCGTGGCGAGGACGCCCTCACAGTCCTGGACGCCGAAGTGGACGACGAAGTGGGGCGGCATCTCGGCCGGAAAGACCTCCGACACCGCCGCCCGGCCGAAGTCGGGCTCGGCGTCCGGCCCGAACAGGGCGTCGTGGAAGAGCTCGCCGTAGAAGGTGTTGGCGGCCTCGGTGTCACGGGCGTACAGCTCGGCCCAGACGAAGGTGTCGGTCTCGTGCCGCTTGCCGAAGCCGGGGTGGGTGCCCGGCTGCCAGAGGCCGAAGACGGCCCCCTCGGGGTCGGTGACCAGCGCGGTCGTGCCCAGGTCACCCACCGGCACGGGTGCGGTGACGACCTGCCCGCCGGCCGCCCAGACCCGGTCGGCGAGCGACTCCACGTCCGGCGTCGCGAAGTACACCGTCCAGACGGTGGGCATACGCCCGTCCACCTTGCGCGCGAGCGCGGCGACGGGCTCCCCGTCGTGCAGCGCCCAGACGGAGCCGCCGTACTGCTGCTCCCGGAAGGTCCACCCGAAGAGCTCACCGTAGAACCGCTTTCCGGCTTCTACGTCGGGAAGCTGCGCGTCCACCCAGCAGGGGACGCCCTCTCCGTATGCGGATGCCCTATTTTCGGCCATACCGCCAAACTAACGGCGACTCACGCACCCCGCAGGACCAGGCACACCTGTCTCCCCGCACCCATGCACCCCATTTGCAGTCGGCCGAATCGCGCTCCGATCACCCCTCGGTAAGCTGACGGCATGACAGGACAAGTGCGTACCGTCGACGGCCGCGTGGCCGGCCGGCGTGGGCAGGCGACCCGGCAGAAGCTGCTCGACTGCCTCAGCGAGATGCTCAGCTCCTCCCCTTACCGGGACGTCAAAGTCATCGATGTCGCCCGGAAGGCGGGTACTTCGCCCGCGACCTTCTACCAGTACTTCCCGGACGTCGAGGGCGCCGTCCTGGAGATCGCCGAGCAAATGGCCACCGAGGGCGGGCAGTTGACCGCACTCCTCGAAGGCCGCTCATGGGTCGGCAAGGCGGGCTGGCAGACCGCGCAGGAACTCGTAGACGGATTCCTGGAGTTCTGGCGCAAGAACGACGCGATCCTCAGGGTCGTCGACCTCGGTGCGGCCGAGGGCGACAAGCGGTTCTACAAGATCCGCATGAAGATCCTGAACTCCGTGAACAACTCCCTCGCGGATTCGGTCGCCGAACTGCAGTCCAAGGGCAAGGTCGACAAGGATGTGAACCCGGCCGCCGTCGCCGGTTCACTGGTCGCGATGCTCGCGGCCGTCGCCTCGCACCAGAAGGGCTTCCAGACCTGGGGCGTCAAGCAGGCCGAACTCAAGCCTAATTTGGCGCTGTTGGTACATCTGGGCGTGACCGGAAAGAAGCCGACCAAATAGGAAGTCCACGTCAGGAACACTACTTTCAGGCTCCAAGTCCTGTCTGGCAGGCGGTGGTTCACTCAGGTGGGCCGCCGCCTGCCGTGTTGCGGCCACACGGGCAGCGGGCGGCCGATCGGACGGTTCGGCCGGAGGAACGCCCACGACGTGTTCCCACCCGATGAGACCAGCGGAGCGTTCGGCCTCCTCCGCATGGCCTGCTGCGCCGCCGTCCATCCGGCGGTGGGCCTGGGCGCCCGCCCGACGGCCGCCCGGGCGGTCACCCGTGCATCGACGCCGTGACGGCGTTGAACGGTCGGCACCCCGTTTGCGTACATATGGGGAAGGAATTCGCGAAAGGAGAGCGATCATGAACCTCCTGAAGCGTGCGGCCGTCGCCGTGGCCTCGGTCGCCCTGGCCACCGGAGGCGCGGGCATCGCCTTCGCGGCCCAGCCCGGCGCGTCCTGCGAGGACACCCCCCACCAACCCGGAAACGCCATCAGCGCCCCCGGCTCCGCCTTCAACCCCGACGGCCATGCCGGCACCCAGTACGCGGGGTCGTTGGGCACCCACTCCCTCATCTCGAACAACCCCAAGGCGGTCTCCCAGTACGACGTGGCCTGCACCCAGAACCAGTCGCCCTGACACCGGCACCGCTCATCTCCGTACGATCCTGAACAGCCGAATCTCCCGCTCCACCCGAGCCTGATACGTCGCATACGGCGGCCAGAAAGCCAGCGCCGTCTTCCACACCGCCGCCCGCTCCTCGCCCTCCAGCAGAAAGGCCCGGACGGGAACGTCCTCACCCTTCCAGCTGACCTCGGCCTCGGGGTGGGCGAGCAGGTTGTGGGTCCAGTTGGGGTGACCCGTGCGGCCGAAGTTGGAGCCGATCAGGATCCAGCTGCGGCCGCCGTCCTCGGGCATGCACGCGAGCGGCGTACGACGGGGCAGTCCGCTGCGCGCGCCGGTGGAGGTCAGGATCACACCGGGCAGCATCTGCGCGCTGAGCAGCACTTTCCCGCGCGTCAGCCGGTGCACGGCACGGTCCAGCGCCGGGATGACATGCGGGGCCACCTTCGCGAAGCCCCGCGTGGACGAGACCCTCTGCACCACACGTTCGCCGATCACACCGACACCTCCCGGCCCTCGAAGAGACGCGCCGCCGCGGCGGCGTGCGCCCGCAGCCGGTGGACCGGCCCGAAGAGCAGCTCGTCGCCGGATGCGCGCTTGAAGGATAGATGGGCTTCGTGCTCCCAGGTGAAGCCGATACCGCCGTGGAGCTGTATCCCCTCCGCGGCGGCGGAGCGCAGGGCTTCGAGCGCCTGCGCGAGAGCCAGCCCGCCCACCCTCTCGTCGTGCACACACGCCCAGGCCGCGTAGTACGCCGCCGACCGCGCCGCCTGCACCTGCACATACACATCCGCCAGCCGATGCTTGACCGCCTGGAACGACCCGATCGCCCGCCCGAACTGCTCCCGCTGCTTCACATGGGCGACGGTCCGCTCCAACGCCCGGTCGGCGGCCCCGACGGCCTCGCAGGCGAGGAAGGCGGCGGCGTGATCGCCGACGGAGGCGAGGGCACGAAGGACGTCGGCACCCTCTTCCCCGAGCAACACGGCTTCCACATCCCGGAGTTGGACCCGCGCCTGCGGCCGAGTCGCGTCAAGTGCCGTCTGCCGCACCCGCACCACCCCCTCCGCGTCCCCCGCCACGAGGAACAGCAGCGTCCGCGACCGGGCGAACCCCCCGGCATGCGCGGCGACCAGCAGCACCCCCGCACTGTGCCCGTCGAGCACCTGCTCGGCCTGCCCGTACAGCCGCCACGCCTCCCCCGCCCGTCTCGCCTGGACTCCCCCCGCACGACCACCGCCCGCCCACTCCCCACCGTTCTCGCCGGTCAGGGCGAGGGCGGTGGCGAGCGCGGTGCCGGGGACGGCGAGGGCGGCGGTGAGGGCGCCGGAGGCGAGTCGGGGCAGCAGGTCGGCGCGCTGGGCGTCGGTGCCGAGGGAGACGATGAGCGGCGCGGCGAGGACGGCGGTGGCCAGGAGCGGGGTGGGGGCCAGGGCTCGCCCCACCTCCTCTCCCGCGAGGGCGAGTTCGGTGAACGAGCAGTCGACGCCCCCGTACCCCTCCGGAAGGGCCAGCCCAGGCAGCCCCAACTGGTCGGCGAGGAGGGTCCACAAGGTGGGGTCGTGTCCGTCGGGGGTGTCGACGGCGGCCCGGAGCTCATCCGGCCCGCAGCGCTTGCGGAGCAGTTCGCGCAGGGTGCGGCGGATCTCGTCCTGTTCGGCGGTGAAGCTCGCGTCCATGGCTCTTCCCTCCGGATCTGACGGCCCGTCATATTAGGGGGACCGGAACGAGATGCCCAGGGGCAGGAGACCTCTCATGACGCGCGGGAACCGCAAAGTCGCCGTGGTCGGCGTCGCCCTGTCCGACTGCGGGCGCGTGGCCGAGGCGACCCCGTACACCCTGCACGCCCAGGCGGCCCGCCGCGCCCTCGCCGACGCCGGCCTGGACCGCGGCCATGTCGACGGCTTCGCCTCGGCCGGGTTGGGCACGCTGCCGCCGGTCGAGGTGGCCGAGTATCTGGGCCTGCGCCCCACCTGGGTCGATTCCACGGCGGTCGGCGGTTCGACGTGGGAGGTCATGGCGGCGCACGCGACGGACGCGATCGCGGCCGGGCACGCGAACGCCGTGCTGCTGGTCTACGGCTCCACCGCCCGCGCGGACATCAAGGCGGGCCGGCGGACGGGGAACCTGTCCTTCGGCTCGCGCGGCCCGCTGCAGTTCGAGGTGCCGTACGGCCACACCCTCATCGCCAAGTACGCGATGGCCGCCCGCCGCCACATGATCGAACACGGCACGACCATCGAGCAGTTGGCGGAGGTCGCGGTGCAAGCGCGGGCCAACGCGGCCCTGAACCCGGACGCGATGTTCCGCGACCCGATCACCGTCGACGACGTCCTGTCCGGCCCGATGATCGCCGACCCCTTCACCAAGCTGCACTGCTGCATCCGCTCCGACGGCGGGGCGGCGGTGCTGCTGGTGGCCGAGGAGTTCGCACGGGACTGCCGCACCGCCCCGGTCTGGGTGCTCGGCACCGGGGAGCACGTCTCGCACGCGGCCATGTCGGAGTGGGAGGACTTCACCGTGTCCCCGGCGACGGTCAGCGGGCGGCTGGCGTTCGAGCGGGCGGGGGTGGGGGCGGCGGAGATGGACTTCGCGCAGATCTATGACGCCTTCACGTACATGACGCTGGTGACTCTCGAAGACCTCGGCTTCTGCGGGAAGGGTGAGGGCGGGACGTTCGTGGAGAAGGGGCGGCTGCGGGTGGAGGGTGGGGAGTTGCCGGTGAACACGGACGGGGGCGGGCTGTCGGCCCAACACCCCGGCATGCGGGGGCTGTTCCTGCTCGTGGAGGCGGTGCGGCAGTTGCGGGGAGAGGCGGGGGCTCGGCAGGTCCGGGCGTCGGACGGGGAGTTGCCGAGGCTGGGAGTGGCGTCGGGGACGGGCGGGTGGTTCTGTTCGTCGGGGACGGTGGTGCTGGGGCGGGGGTGAGCCGGGGTCACCTGGTGACGGTGACGGCGGCTTGGTCGTTGGTCGGGTCGAGGTCGCGGCGCCCGTGGTGGCCCTTGTCCCGGAGGCTCACGAGCCCCGCTCCCGGTTCGCCCAGGCTCAGGGTGAACTCGAAGGTGCGGGAGCTGCCCGGTCCGAGCTCGTCGATGTCGCAGGTGTAGGCGGAGCCGTCGCTGTCGCAGTAGGGGCCGTACTCGCCGTCGTCGATCTCCGTCATGGGCTGCTTCTCGACGACGGCGCCGAAGGGCGGGCTGAAGACCAGCTGCGTGCCGAAGCCGGGGTCGCCGGGGCCGTTGTTGCGGACGGTGAGGCGGACCGTGCGGGTGTCCTCGACGCCGCCGTGCAGGTCTGCGCCGGTGACCTGGTAGTCGGCGTGGGTGTCGAGGGTGACGGGGGTGGTGGCGCTGCCGGCCCGGAAGGCGCCGCGCACCGGCTCGGCGGCCACGACCTCCAGTGACGGTCCGTCCCCGAACGCGCCGGTCCTGGACTCCGGCTTGGTGTCGAGGGGCCAGACCCGCGCCTCGACCGTCCCGTACATCGCCGTCTCGGAGGCGCGCAGCCGCAGCCCGGTCTTCAGGGCGACGGTCTCGCCGGGGGCGATCCGCACGTCCGGGAACCGGCAGACGGCGGCGTTGCCGTCGTAGTGCTTCCGGTCCAGGTAGCGGCAGTTGGCGTACCGTTCGGCGTACTCCGTGGAGCCTGGCTGGAGTTCGAGACCCAGGCCCCTGACGGGCACGGTGCCGGAGTTCCGTACGACGAGGGGCGCGGTCAGCTCGGCGCCGGGGCGGACGTGCTCGAAGGCCTTGGGCGCCAGCACCTCGACGACCGGCTCGCCGACGACGAACTCCGTACGGGCGGTGAGCTTCTTGCCGTCCTTCGTCGTGTACGTGAATCTCACGACCGCCGACTCCCCGACCTCGGCGCCCTTCGCGGCGACCGGCACGACCCGCTGGTTCCCCCCACCGTCGAGGAAGTCGCCCGGGATGTCACAGGTCACGTGCGCGGCACCGCCCCTGCACTCCGGGCCGCTCCTGCGCAGCCGGACGACGTCCTCCGAGCCGCCCACGACGTCGACGGTCGCCCGGCGGGTGCCGGTACGGGGGGAGGACGAGCCACCCTCGGCCCGGACCTCGAACACCGGCTTGTCGTTGACGGCGCTCTTCTCGCCGTACGGAGGGAGGTAGTACACGGCCGGCGCGGTGAGAGAGGTCGCCTCCTCGCTGGTGCACGCCGTGAGGGTGCCGAGCAGCAGGAGGGCGGTGACGCTGAGGGCCGTGCTCGCCGAGCGCCTCGCCACGCCTTTGTCTCCCCTCCGTCGACCGGTCTCCCAACGTACCGGTCAGCTCACGGTCGTGAGGAGCTGTCCTACGGGGCGGCTGCCGTCGTAGGCGTAGATGTGGACCCGGACCGTCGCCCCCGTCTTCGCCGGGACCAGGGAGAGGGCGACGACCCGTCCCGCCCGGTCCTCCGCCACCGTACGGATCCGCACGGACGCCGCCGGGGTCACGACGACCGTGCGGCCGTGGGAGCAGTCGTCGGTGACGCGGACGACGTCGGGCGGGGGCTGGTCGAGGGATGAGGCGTGGGTGTGGGCGGGGAGGTGGGACCAGCCGTCGGTGGGGGCGGCGGGCATGGCGCGGGTGGAGTGGGTCAGGTCGGCCGCACCGATGCCCATGGCGGCGTGCCAGAAGGTGACGCCGCAGAACTTGAGCGGGGGCGCGCCCATCCGGATGTCGGGGGAGGAGGCCGGCGACGAGCAGCCGACGGCCGCGGCGGCGAGGCCGACGGCGAGCAGGAGGACCTTCGGATGCACCTTCATATGCAGGGGACGGAGAGGTGAGGGAGTTCGTTCGCGGTCGGGTGATACTCACCGCATGAGCCAGGAGCACCAGGACAGCCACGACAGCCCGGACCTGCACGAACTGCTGCGATCCCTGCGGGTGTGGGACCCGGAGGTCACCCGCCTGCCGCCCTTCGACCCGGCCACCGCCCCCTCCTCGCCCCTCCCCCTGTTCACCACCTGGTTCGCGGAGGCGGTGGCGGCCGGGCAGACCGAGCCGCACACCATGTCCCTCGCCACCTCGGACGAGGCGGGCCTGCCGGACGTGCGGATCGTGATGCTGCACGGCGCGGACGCGGAGGGGTGGTCCTTCGCGACGCACTCCGGCAGCCGGAAGGGGCGGCAGTTGGCGGTACGGCCGTACGCGGCCCTCGGCTTCTACTGGCCGGCGCTGGGCCGCCAGGTCCGGCTGCGCGGCCCCGTCACGGCCGCCCCGGCCGCCGAGTCCCAGGGCGACCTGCACGCCCGCTCCACCGGCGCGCTGGCCGCCGCGCTCACCGGGCGGCAGAGCGAAGTGCTGGGCTCGGTCGAGGAGTTGGCGCGGGCGTCCCAGGCCGCCTGGGAGCGGGCGCAGCACGAGCCGGACGCCCCCGTGCCGAGCTGGACCCTGTACCGACTCCGGCCGGACGAGGTGGAGTTCTTCCAGGGCGACGAGCGGCGACAGCACGTACGGCTCAACTACTGGCGCGAGAACGGGGGTTGGGTAAAGGAGCTGCTGTGGCCATGAGGGTTCGCGGCGGGCTTCAGGCCGAGAAGTCGTACACCGCGAAGTCGGCCACCGGGCGGTAGCCGACGCGCTGGTACAGGGCGTTGCTGGTCGGGTTGGCCAGGTCCGTGAAGAGCAGCACCTGGTCCGCGCCCGCCGCCAGCGCGGCCCGGCTGACCTCGGCCGTGACCGCACCCGCGTAGCCGCGTCCGCGCAGGTGGGAGGGGGTGTAGACGGGGCCGACGCGGATCTGGCCGGCGACCATGGGGGTGACTCCGGCCATGGACACCGGCGTGCCGTCGGCGGCCTCCCAGAAGGTGATGCCGCCGTAGGCGATGCGTGCGTCGGCCCAGCCGTCCGCACGTGTCCCCACTCCCCCGATATCCTCCATGAACTCGCCGTACCAGCACACCAGTCGGTCCCGGTCCGGCTCCGCGGCAACCCTCGGCCGCCCTGTCGGCATGGCTGCGGGCGCGGTCAACGTGCCCAGCCGGTACAGCCGTTGCCGCTCGTGCAGCGTCGCCACGGCTCCGGTGCCGCGCTCCCAGGCCCGGACCAGAGTCGCCACGGCGGTGCGCTCACCGATCACGCCGGACACGGGGCGCCCGATGCCGGCCAGATGGGCGGCGAGGGAGCCGGCGTCCTCGGGGGTGATCGGTGTGACGCTCACCCGGTAGGGCGGGGTGCAGAAGTAGGCGCCCCGGACCTCGCCGTTCCGCTCCAGCACCCCGAAGAAGGGGGCCTCGTCGCCGTACGCCTGTGTGCCCCGCATCCGCAGCTGCTCGGTCACCGTCAGCGGGACGGTGTGCAGATCGGGCCGGGATCGGAGGAAGGACCCGGCGCGCGCGAGGAACGCGTCCAGGCCGTCGATGAAGTGCCAGTCTTCGGGCCGCATGCTCCATGATTCCGCGCGGCGTCGGGCGAACGCCTCCGAATTATCGACGGGAGCGTTCATCTGGCCGTGGATTCAGGGGAGTTGAGGTTCCGGGTCGGTCGCCAGCCGTCCGTGCAGATGCATGTCCCGGAACGCGTCGTGCCGCCCCGCCTCGAACATCGCGCCCCGCAGTGTCCCCTCGTACCGGAACCCGCACCGTTCGGCTATCCGGCACGACGCCCCGTGCCCGATCGCGTGGTCGAGTTCGAGCCGGTGCAGCCCCAGTTCGGTCAGCGCCCAGCGGGACGCGACGGCCAGGGCGCGGGTGGCTATGCCCCGTCCCCGCGCCTCGGGAAGCACCCAGTACCCGACGCGGGCGTTGCTCAGCACGAGGTTGATGAGGTTGACGCCGATGTGCCCCAGGGGTGTGCCGGTCGCGGCGTCGGTCACGCAGTACGAGGCCGCGGTGCCCTCCGCCGAGCCCAGCACCTTGGAGCGCAGCGACTCGCGGGCCGTCTCCAGGTCGGTGACCGGGTTGAGCGGGGTGTTCCAGCGCCGGAAGTCCGGGTCGGTGAGCCCCCGCAGCCAGGTCGCCACGTCGGCCTCGGAGCCCGCGTCCCACAGGCGCAGACGGATGCCGTGGCCGTGCAACTCGGGGAAGGGGGACACCATGCGGCGCGTGTGGAGGGAAGCCATCGCTCCATTCAAGCCCGTTCCGATCGCCGGTGCGGGGCCTTTCGAGCCGGTACGGCTCCCTCGCGCGGCCGGAACACGGGTGTTCCCTCCCGGAACGCCACCTCCAGCTCCATCCCGGCCGCCGGCTCCTCGCACCCCACGACCTCGGTCATCATCCGCGGCCCCTCCGCGAGGTCGACCACGGCGGCGACGTACGGCGTCCGCTCCCCGAAGGGCGGCAGGTCGTTGCGGTGCACGACAGACCAGGTGTAGAGCACGGCCCGCCCGCTCGCCGGCTCCCAGGTCACGTCCTCGCTCCAGCAGTACGGGCAGAACTCCCGCGGGTAGTGATGCGCCCGGCCACAGGCTGCGCAGCGGCGGATCAGCAGCCGGCCCTCGGCGGCGGCGTCCCAGTAGGCGCGTGTGAAGGCGTCGGCCTCCGGGAGGTCGTGGCGGGGGCCGGTCACGAGAAGAGCCCCAGCGCGCTGTCGACCGACCACACCTGCCACGACATCCCGAACAGCCCGACCACCGACATCAGGGCCATCATCGAGTTCTGCCCCTGCTCGGCCACCTCGTGGATCATGAGCGTGAAGTAGAGGATGTTGAGGAGCAGCCCGCCGACCAGCGCGATCGGCGTCAGGAACCCGGTGATCAGCCCGAGCCCGGTCGCCAGCTCCGCGTACACCACCACGTACGCCATCGTCCGCGGCCGGGGCGCCACCATGACCTCGAATCCGGACCGTACGGCGTTCCAGCGGTGCTTCGCCGCTATGTCGGCGGCCCACTTGATCCCGGTGCCGCGCTCGAACCAGGCCTTGCGGTCCTTGTGCCGCCAGCTCTCCAGCCACCACAGGCCGAGGCCTATACGCAGGACGGCCAGCCATTCCGCGCCACTGAGCCAGATCGAGTCCATGAATCTGACGGTACGTCAGGTAACCGCATCCCGGAAGCCTGTGTGCCGACCGCGCGGCCGCACATCCCCCATGAGTGTTCCCGGCGAGGCCGATCACCCCGTGGCCACAACCAGGCGCCCTACGCCACAAGTCCCACCCACTCCTCCTACACCCGTGATCAATCCGAAACCAATTCCCCTCTTGACCGAGACCCATCAACCCGGCATGTGATTACGCTCGCGCTCATGGCCGACTCCACACCGTCCCCGACTCCCGCGTCGGGCCGCCCCGTCTACGTCATCGGCGGCGGCCCCGCCGGGCTCTCCGTCGCGTACGCGCTGCGGGCTCGGGGCATACGCGCCGTCGTGCTGGAGAGGTCCGACCGGGTGGGAGCGTCCTGGCGGCGCCACTACGACCGCCTCCACCTGCACACCACCCGCCGTCTCTCCGCCCTCCCGGGCCTGCCGATACCCCGCCGCTTCGGCCGCTGGGTGGCCCGGGACGACGTGGTGCGGTACCTGGAGAAGTACGCCGAGGTGCACGAGCTGGAGATCGTCACCGGGGTGGAGGTGAAGCGGGTCGAGCGCACCCCCGACGGCGCCGGCTGGCTGCTGCACGCCACCGGCGGACGCGAGCTGACCGGCGCCGCCGTGGTCGTCGCCACCGGCTACAACCACACCCCGTACGTCCCCGACTGGCCCGGCCTCGACGACTACACCGGCGACTTCACCCACGCCGCCGACTACCGCACCCCCGCCCCCTACACCGGCCGCGACGTCCTGGTCGTCGGCGTCGGCAACACGGGCGCCGAGATCGCCGTGGACCTGGTGGAGGGCGGCGCCTCACGGGTACGGCTCGCCGTGCGCACCGCCCCGCACATCGTCCGCCGCTCGACGGCCGGCTGGGCCGCCCAGTACACGGGCGTGCTCGTACGACGGCTGCCGGTCGCGGTCGTCGACCGGCTGGCGCGGCCGATGGCCAGGCTGAGCGTGCCCGACCTGTCCGCGCAGGGGCTGCCCCGCCCGGACACCGGCCTGTACACCCGCGCCAGGCAGGGCGCGATCCCGGTCCAGGACGTCGGCCTGATCGACGCCGTGCGCAAGGGCCGCGTAGAGGTCGTGGCCGCCGTCGAAGGCTTCGAGGCCGGCAAGGTCGTCCTGGCCGACGGCACCCGTATCTCCCCGGAGGCGGTCGTCGCGGCCACCGGATACGTCCGCGCGCTGGAGGGTCTGGTCGGCGGCCTCGATGTGCTCGACGCGCAGGGCAGACCGGTCGCGCACGGCTCCCGCGCCCCGAAGAACACCCCGGGCCTGCACTTCACCGGCTTCACCACCCCCATCAGCGGCACCCTCCGCGAGGTCGCGATGGACGCCGAGAAGATCGCGAAGACCGTGGTGAAGCAGGGCGGGGACGCGCTGTCCCGGCTGCCCGGATGACGTAGAAAGTCTCAACTCCCTTCTCCAGAACTCCCGTTACACATGTGCCAGATGTGGCGGGAGCGTTGAAGTGTGCCCCCGCACGGGGCCAGAATCTGAATACTGCTCACTTTCTGGCTCCACACTCTCTCCACACGGAGGACGCACGTGGCACGCGAAAGACAGCACCACCCCCGCACGGTCAACGGCCTCTCCCGGCGCTCCCTCCTCGGCGGCGCAGCCGCGGCAGCGGGCGCGGTCACCCTCACCGGCACCGCGGCCGGCCCCGCCGCCGCGGCCTCCACCCGGGACGTGGACGTCGCGATCGTCGGCGGCGGGATCGCCGGACTGACGGCCGCCCGCGACCTGGTGGCCGGGGGCAAGACCGTGGCCGTCCTGGAGGCCCGCAGCCGTGTCGGCGGCCGGGTCGTCAACCTCTCCCTGGCCAACGGCGGTTTCACCGAGGGCGGCGGCGAGTTCATCGGCCCCACCCAGGACCGCATCAAGGCGCTCGCCGACTCGCTCGGCGTGGCCACCTTCACGACCTACAACACCGGCAAGAACCTTCTCTACAAGGACGGCACCAGGACCCCGTACGCCACCGACGGCATCCTCGGCGCGGTCCCGCCGATCGACGCGGCCGGTCTCGCCAACGCGGCGATCGTGCAGTCCGAGCTGGACGACATGGCCAAGACGGTCCCGGTCGACGCGCCCTGGACCGCCGCCAAGGCCGCCGAGTGGGACAAGCAGACCTTCGAGAGCTGGCTGAACGCCAACGCGATCGTCCCGTCCGCCAAGTTCCTCCTAGACCTCGCCTCCACCTCGATCTTCTCGGCCCAGCCCCGCGAACTCTCCCTCCTCTACGTCCTCTTCTACATCGCCGCCGCCGGCAACGAGTCCAACGTCGGCACCCTGGAACGCCTCACCGACACCGCGAACGGCGCCCAGGAGTCCCGCTTCGTCGGCGGCTCCCAGCAGGTACCGATCAAGCTGGCGGCCACGCTCGGCGACCGGGTGGTGCTGAGCGCACCGGTGCGCTCCATCGCCCAGTCCGGCAGCAAGTACGTGGTCACGGCGGACGGCATCACGGTCACGGCCAAGCGGGTGGTCGTCGCCGTCCCCCGCCCGCTCTCGTCCCGCATCACCTTCGATCCCCTGCTCCCCGCCGAGCAGGACCAACTCGCCCAACGTCTGCCGATGGGCTCGATCGGCAAGGCGATCGCCGTCTACGACACCCCCTTCTGGCGCGCCGACGGACTCAACGGCCAGGCGGTCAGCGACTCCGGCGTCGTCCGCTCCACCTTCGACAACTCCCCGCCGGACGCCTCCTACGGCGCCCTGATGGGCTTCATCGAGGCCGACGAGATGCGGGCCTACGACGCGGCGAGCGTGGACGACGTCAAGACGGCCGTCCTGAAGGACTACGTCAACTACTTCGGCGACAAGGCCAAGTCCCCCACCTCCTTCGTCCTCCAGCGCTGGGACAACGAGGGCTTCTCCCGCGGCGGCCCGGTCGCCTACGCCCCACCCGGCGTCCTCACCGAGTACGGCGCGGCCCTCCGCAAGCCGGTCGGCGGCATCCACTGGGCCGGCACGGAGACGTCCACGTACTGGACCGGCTTCATGGACGGGGCGGTGCGATCGGGGGAGCGGGCGGCCAAGGAGGTGCTGGCGGAGCTGTAAGGGTGGGTGGGCCTGGGTCCCGGTGGGACCCAGGCCTGTCAGGTGTGGGGGAGTTCGGGAGGGTCAGGGACGTCTCCCACCCGGAACTCGGGAACTCCGTTCTGGAGACGACCGAAGCGGCCAGCCAGGTTTCCCTCCATGGTGCCGAGCAACTCACGGACCGTGCGTGCGTTGGCGAACCCGGACGGGTCGGCGACGCGGGTGGCGTCCAACCAGGCTGCTGCGCGGGCGGGGACACCGGGAGCGAGGTCGTAGCCCGACTGGGCGGCCAGGCGCCGGAGGATGTCCACCAGGTCCGCGGTGTCGTAGTCCGGGAAGTCGACACGTAGGCCGAAGCGGGCGGGCAGCCCGGAGTTGACAGACAGGAAGGCCGTCATCTCACGCGGATGACCGGCGAGGATCACCACCAGCCGACCCCGCCAGCGCTCCATCTCCTGGAGGAGGGTGTCGATCGCCTCGGCCCCGAAGCCACCGCCGCCCTCGGTGTCCCAGGCCAGGCTGTAGGCCCGGTCGATGAACAGGACGCCGTCCAGAGCGGTCTGTACGGTGCTGCGCACCAACGACGTGGTCTGCCCCACGTGATCGGCGACCAGGTCGGTCCGGGTCACCTCGACGACATGGCCCTTGCGAAGCAGGCCGAGCTCTCGGAACACCTTTCCGACG
Source organism: Streptomyces sp. NPDC001617 (assembly GCF_053596855.1). Lineage (NCBI taxonomy): Bacteria > Bacillati > Actinomycetota > Actinomycetes > Kitasatosporales > Streptomycetaceae > Streptomyces > Streptomyces sp. NPDC001617. The sequence goes on along the minus strand of NZ_JBSFHA010000020.1, from coordinate 109,484 downwards.
AACCGGGCCACGGTGCTCTTGCCTGTTCCGGGCGGTCCCGTGAACACCAGATGCGGAGGGGTACCGTCATTCCATGTTCGATCCGCACCCAGTAGGACAATGAGATCCTCCAGGACCTCCCGGACAGGGCCCGGCCAGACGTGGTCGTCGAGTTCGGCGAGCAGCGCGGACGGATCGGGCGCGGGGGCGGGCAGATAAGCGCGATAGGACTCGGGGATGTCCTCGACGGTGACCGGCTCCCCCATGTCGGGCATCACCCGCTGCGCCCAACGGTCGGAGACGGCACGGGCGAGAGCGACCATCTCCCTTCCGCCGGCGAAGTCCTCGTTCCTCGTCCGGTACATCTCGTCGACGATCTGCCGCAGCCGTTCCACCACTCCGTCGGCGAGTCGCAGCCCACCCTCCACGAAGCGCCCTTCCAGGATCGCCATCAGGGTGTCGGGGCCGAGGCCGGGAAACTCGATGATGTGGTGCTCCGGGATCCGGCGTACCAGCAAGGGGTTGGCCGCCAGGAACTCCCTCACGTTCTCGGGTGATCCGGCGAAGATCACGGCCAGCCGGTCCCGATGGGCCTCCATCTGACCGAGCAGTGCGCGCATCGCCTTGTCACCGTAATCCCGGCGCCGTTCGGGTCCGTACACGTCCTCGATGAACAGCACGCCGTCCAGAGCCAGGTCGACGGACTGGTCTGGATGCCCGAGCACGAGGTCACTCATTCGCACCGTGACGAGGTGCCCGCGGTCGAGCAGGCCCAGGTCCCTGAAGATCTCGCCTACCAGCTGTGCCGCGGTGGTCTTTCCGGTACCGAGGTTGCCGCTGAACACCAAGTACGGGGCCGTCGGTTCGTCCCAGGCCCTGCCCTCGGCCAACAGAGTCTCGGCCCGCAGGCCAGCGAGGAACAGCTTGAGCTCTGCGAAGCCCGGCAGGGAGTCCAGCCGCCCCCAAGGACCGTCGCGGTCGACCTCCGCATCCCGCACCGGCTCCTGCGGTAGCGTCACCCCTTCCAGCCCATCAAGGAACTGACGGACCGTCGGACGCCGGCTCGGATCCGCGTCGAGGCACCGTCCGATCAGCTCCCGAAGGTCGCCCAGGTGGCTCGGCAGCTGCGGCAGCGCGCTGCGACTGACTGTCGCAAACCTGCGGCGCGTCGCCTCATGCAGGAGGATCGCCCCCAACCCGTACATGTCGAAGGACGGGTCCAGCGGCTCGTCAAGCGGATACCCCTCGGGGGGCATGTACCCGCTGGCGAGCTCACGGCGCTGCGGGTACGGATGTGGCTGCCCGTCGAACTGGGCATAGACCCAGCTGATGAGGACGACCGAGTCAGGGACGAGCATCACAGCGTGCGGCCCGAGGTTCCCGTGCACGATGCCCGCCGAATGAGCTCGTTCGAGCGCTTCGGCGAGTCGGCGGGCCAGCTGGGACAGGGCGTGGAGGTCGTCCGGGGGGCCGTTGTCCCACCAGGGCCTGCTGAGCAGGTTGAACGCGGGATCACCCGATATCGAGGTGACAAGCCCCATCGCCAGCCAGGTCGGTGAGGCCTGCCGGTCGATGCCGAGCAGCGGCGGCGCGTACCGGCCGTCCATACGCCGCAGGGCCTCCGCCTCCACACGCACCAGTGCCTGGAACGCCTCGGGTTCCAGATACGCGTCGGGCGGCGGTACCTTCACCACGGCCTGATGGCCGGCACTGTCGATCCCGAGGTACACGTCGGAGAAGTCCGCGGTGTTGATCGTCGCGACCAGTTCGTACGGGTTGAGGACGCCGTCGGTGGTGGGCTCCGCGTCGGCGACGGAGGGCGCCGGGATCCGATCGGCAGGCGTCACCAGCCCGGCCCGCGCAAGCGCCTCCTCCCGCAGCCGCGCCCACGGAATCCCGTCGGCGGTCAGTTCCGCGTCACCCGCGGGGTCGGGGAGCAGTCCCGAGACGCGCCCTGCCGTACCACCGCGTTCGACGAAGCCGGAGACCTCACGGAGGATCTGGTCCACCTCGTGCGTGCGCAGCGATTGCAGGAGGTCCGCCCGCACGCCGGGCAGGAAGTCGTATGGGACGTCCGTCGGCGGGATGGAGCCGACCGTGTCCGTCGGGGTGACGAGCCCGCTGAACATGACCTCGGCCAGCACGGTGGGCGGAGTGCCGGGCAGTACGGCGGCCTGCACCACCCGCATGATGGCCACGGTCAGCGGCACGGCCGACAGACAGGCCAGCAGCCGGAACGCTTCCGGAGAGGCGGTGGCGTGGAAGTCGTTGAGGCGCCGGGTCGGTGACCTGTCGTCGGTGACGGCCTGTTGCGGCTGAGAGTCGGCGGCCAGCAGCGTGACCGCGGAATCGACGGTCGGTGAGCCGGATCCGGCCACCAACCGGGCCCAGGGCTTGAGCCATTCCGGACTTGGCTGCAGCACGGGGACGGGGATGCTGCCCGCGGCCAGCCGCCGTTTGCCGCGTCGGCGTCCGGTGTAGACAAGGTCCGTGTTGGCCGCTGAGAGAGGCGCGCGACGCAGCTGGGCGGGAACGGCCGGAAGGGCCGTACGGCGCCACAGTCCTTCCGGCAGCGCCTGGAGCACGGCGAGGGGGCCGACTGCCGCCCACTGCCGCATGGCCTCCCGGACGGAGGGGTTCTGCCAACGGGGAGCCACACCGTCGGTGAGGACGAGCACCAGCCGTCGGCCCGACGGGTCGTGGATCTCCGCCGGGTCCCAGGTCCGGTCCGGATCCGGTGCGGGGTGCACGCTCAACCCCGGTGAGCCGTCGGGCCGGACGTGCAGATAGCGCAGCCGTACGTCGCGGAAGGCCCCCACCTGGACGAGCAGCCGACGCACTTCACGGACCAGCGGGGTCCACAGCAGCAGCCCGGTCGGATGGCCGTCCACCACGAGGACGACGTCGAGCCAGCGCTCCGGCGCCGGTCGCAGTACGGGCAGCACAGTCCCTTTGCGATGCGGAGCGGACCGCCGGGCCATGGATTCGACGGTGGCTTCCTCGTCGATCTCGGCCACGTGCCGCGACGGGACCCGAAGCTTGAGCGGCCGAAGGGCGCGCAGTAGCTCCAGCCTGCGGGGCAGGGGCGGAGCTGCGGCGAGCCGCACCGGTGTGGCGGGGAGCCGGGAGGCGTCCCCGGAGCCCGGAGCCGTCGTCGGGGCGTAGACGGGGATCGCGGGCTTGGCGTCCGGCACCGCAGGCTCGCTCGGGAGCACGGGAACGGTCTCCCCCGCCCGCCCGGCCGGTGGCTGCGAGGAATCGGCCGCCCTTGCGTCCGCGCCGGCAGAAGGGGATGCCGCGGGGAGTCGGGTGGCGAGCCAGAGGATCTCGGCCAGTTCCCTCGGCGTGGGGTCCAGCCCGAGCCTCGCGAGGACGGACCGGAACGGCTCCACGCTCATCGGTGGTCCTGGTTGAGGTACTGCAGGACGAGTTCGGCGAGGTGGCCCCGATCGGCGGCCACGTCACCGGCCGCGTGTCGGGCCAGATAGACGGCCTGCAGAAGCTGGTCGGTGGCCAGTTCGCCCTTGCTGCGCCGCTCGAGGAAGAGGGAGATGAGCTTCTCCGCGTGCGGAGCCGTCTCACCCAGGTGGGCATGGACGATGGCCCGCAGTCGCTCGGCGTCGGGCGCCGGAAGGTGCAGGCGCACACAGCGGCGCAGGAAGGCGGGCGGGAAGTCACGCTCGCCGTTGCTGGTGAGGACCACGAACGGGAAGGCCCTGCACCGCACCCGACCGGCTGTGACAGCCACCCGCGCGCCGTCGTCCGCGGGGCGCACCTCCGCGTCGGCGAGGGTGTCGGCCACCCGTGACAGCTCGGGGATCTCGAAGGCGCCCTCCTCGAAGACGTCGAGCAGGTCGTTGGGGAGATCGATGTCGCTCTTGTCGATCTCGTCCACGAGCAGTACCCGGGGCAGGGAGTAGGGCGCCATGGCGGTGCCGAGCGGTCCCAGCCGGAAGTACCGCCCGACGTCGACCGGAGTGGCCGGAGGGTCGTTGTCGGCTTTCTCCAGACGGCCAATGGCGTCGTAGCGGTAGAGGCCGTCCTTGAGGGTGCTGCGGCTGGTGATGGGCCAGCGAAGGACCGGTCCGAGCCGCAGTTCGTGGGCCACCGCGTAGGCCAGGCTGGACTTCCCGACTCCGGGGTCTCCGGTGACGAGCAGCGGGCGCCTCAGGTAGAGGGCGGTATTGACCATCTCCACCGCCTCCCGGTCCGCCTGGTACGCGGCGGACCGCAGCGGCCAGCGGGCGGAGAGACCGTAGTCGTGGTCCCGGTCGAAGGGGGTCGGCGCGTCCGTGTAGAAGACACGCCAGGGCGGTGGCTCGGGCAGCTCCGCGATGCCGTCGTGCGGTTCGCCGCTGCCTTGGTAGATCAGCCAGTCACTCATCTGGAGTTCCTCTTCCTACGCGTAGCGCAGTGGGGCATCGGGAAGCCGCCGTTCAGGGTCGTCCCAAAGCAGCACCAGGTCTTTGGCGTGGTGTCCGCCCGTGGCGGCGGCCGCGGCCCGCGCCCGGAGCAGGCGCACCTGTTCCGGCCACTGTGCGGGCGCAGCGAGGGCCACATCACTGCACAGACCGGCGAAGAGCGCCTCAGCAGGGCAGGATCCGGCGCCCTCGCCGCCGGAGCAGTCGCGCGGGATCCGATACGGGCATCCGGAGTACGCGGAGTCGGAGCAGCCGTGCAGCTCCGACCTGCGCCACAGGATCACCGGAACGCCCGACGCCAGCGCGACCTCCAGCACGGCCCCGGACGAGGTGTTCCGCAAGGAACCGGCGAGCACCAGCGCGGCCAGGGTCGGCTCGGACTCGATCCACCCTTCGAGGCTCTCCTGGTCGGCCTCGTCGTTGCAGGCGAGCGCCAGCGGTGATCCGTCCGAGCCGTCCCTGGCCATGAAGCGCTTCCAGCGGCGCCACCAGTACTGGTGGAGTTCGTCGTCGTCGAACCGGTCCAGGTCCCGCAGCACCACCGGGTGTTTGCGACCCAGCCTGGACCAGGCCGGACGCGTCCAGGGTTTCCATTCGTCGAAGTCCTGCTCCATGAGGTCCTGGGGAACAATCAGTTCGACCATCACAGGGCCGTCTCCAGGACGGTCCAGGAGGGCCAGTTGCTTCGGCAGCAGGCTCCGCGCCCGGGCGAGCGCGTCCGGGAGCGGGAGCGCCTCGGACTCGGCGGCCGCGGGCGAGATGGCGTCCGGGCCCTCGTAGCGCCACATCGCCACGTGGTAACGGCTCGGATCGACGGCGGACGGTCTGAGGCGGATCATCACGGATGCCTGGACGCCGGAGCGCGTGCCCGGGGTCTTCAGACGCTGGGCCAGCTCGGGGCCGGCCGCTCCCGCAAGGTCGATCCGGGCCTCGAGCCAGTAGCGGAGCTTCTCGGCCAGAGCACCGGGCAACTGTGGGACGACGCCGGCGGCATACAGCAGGGTGACGGACATGCCCCGCTCCGCCGCCACCAGGGCCTGCAACTCGCTGATGACGTCGCGGTGTTCGTGCAGGGGAAGTGGCGGCGGGTCCGCGAAGGGCCCGGCAGCCTCGTGGAAGGCCCGCAGAAGGCCTTCCGGTGAGGGCGAGGGCGCGACGGCGAGCAGACCGAACAGCTTGCGCTGGTCTCTCGGGGAGAAGCTCGTACGCGCACCGCGCGCGTCCTCGGGCACCAACGGGTCGGGCCAGTGCCCGTGGGCCGCGTGATAGGTGTCATGGGCCCGCACCAGTCTCCGGTACACCTCCTGGTCGAGATGGCGCAGCGCTCCCACAGGCGTGGCCACACCGCCCATGTCCGTGTTCTCCAGGCGGGTGGCCTTCGCCACCGCGCAGACTCCGCCGGTGCTCAGATTCAGCACCGGGCCGCCCGACATACCCGGGGTGACCTCGTCCTGCTTCAGCCGGATCAGCAGTCCGGTGCCGAGGTACTGGTCGCCCCCGTAGGCGAAGGTGGAGGTGACGACGTCGGGTTCCCAGCGGAACTTGTCGGAGTACCCGACGGCGGTCAACTGCTGCCCGCCCAGCGGGATCCGGTCGTGCAACCAGGCGCAGGGGTGGTCTTCGGGGGGATCGTGGACTTCCACGATCGCCAGATCGGGATAGGGCCACAGCGCCTCGCCGTCAGGAGCCGGCGAGGCGTCGAGCACCGTGCCTCGCAGACGGCTGCCGCGCCAGAGCAGTTCGACGTGGCTTCCCGCGACACCCGCGACATGGGCGCAGGTGACGACATATCCGGGGGCGGCCAGGAACCCGCTCCCCGCCGTCTGCCCCCGGACCTGGACGAGACACTGCTGTGCGAACTTGCTCAGCTGCGCCGACGACATGGGCCGGTCCCCGGTTCGTTGCGACAGCGCCCCGTCACTCCTGCGACCCTCCCTGCGGCGCCCCCTTGCTCCACGAAAGGGTCACCTTGACGGCCGCGCTGCCGCTCGTCCCGGCGAGCGCGGCGACCAGTCCGTCCTTCCCGAGGGACAGTTCGACTCCGAACTCCACACTCACCTCGTCGGGCGCCGCCTGCGCCACGGCATCGCGGACATTGGCCGCTACGGACCGCAAGGTCGTCTCGAACCCGCGCAGCACCCGGGCTCCGCCGTCGAAGAGTCCGGAGTCCTGTGGTCCCCCGGCGGACTCGACCTGCGCCCAGATCGCCTGCCCGTCCGGAAGCTGCACTTCCATCAGTCGCCGCATGTGCCCACGCCCCCGTATCGGCTTACTGGAATCCACGATAGAGGTGCCACTCCACGGCCCGCAGGGTATTCGAGGGCCTGAGACGTCGGTTATTTGAGGTTCCAACAGTTCCTGACACCGCGTCAGTTAAGTAATCTGACAGTGCGTCAGTTATTGGCTGTCTCACAGGAGCGGGCGGACCGATGCTTGGATCAACCCACGGCACCCTCACCACCGACTCCCGCCGGGCCCGGGTCATCGCCTGCGGTGAACAACCCGGGCCCGCCGTTCACGGCCGGCCCGCCGAGGTCGACGATCTCGACGTCAGCGGTCGGCCGTTGTATGCCGACGTCCCCGATCTGGACCGGTTCTTCCGGCCCGAGTCCGTCGCCGTGATCGGTGCCTCGGACGCCGAGGGGCGGCCGAACACCGGTATCACCCGGCAGCTGGTCGCCTGGGCCGAGCGGGTCGGGGCACGGCTGCACCCCGTGCACCCCACCCGCCCGTCCGTCTTCGGCATCCCCTGCTCCCCCTCCGTCGCCGACCTGCCCGAGCAGATCGATCTCGCCGTCCTGCTGCTCGCCGACCCCCTCCCCGTGATCGAGGAACTCGCGGAGGCCAAGGTCAAGTTCGCGGTCGTCTTCGCCTCCGGGTTCGCGGAGACCGGCGAGGCGGGCGCCGCCGCGCAGGAGCGTCTCGCCGCCGCCGTCGCCCGCTCCGGCATCCGCCTCCTCGGCCCCAACACCAACCTGAACGCCTTCGAGCGGTTCCGCGACGACCTCGACGGGCCGGCGATCGCCCTGATCACCCAGTCCGGCCACCAGGGCCGCCCCGTCTTCGCCCTCCAGGAGCTCGGCATCCGCCTCTCCCACTGGGCACCCACCGGCAATGAGGCCGACCTGGAGACCGCCGACTTCCTCTCCTACTTCGCCGAGCAGCCCGAGGTCGGCGCCATCGCCTGCTACGTGGAGGGGCTCAAGGACGGCCGCTCCTTCCTGCTGGCCGCCGACCGCGCCGCCCGCCGCAAGGTGCCGGTCGTCGCCGTGAAGGTCGGCCGCACCGAGACCGGCGCCCGCACCGCAGCCTCCCACACCGGCAAGCTGACCGGCGCGGACACGGTGGTGGACGCGGCGCTACGGCAGTTCGGTGTGATCCGCGTCGACGGGCTCGACGAACTCCAGGACACCGCGACCCTGTTGGCCCGTGCCAGGCCACCCCGCGCCGACGGCGTCGTCGTCTACTCGATCTCCGGCGGCACCGGCGCCCACTTCGCCGACCTGGCCACCGAGGCGGGGCTGCGGCTGCCGGTGCTGTCGGAGGCCAGGCAGGCCGAGCTGCACCAGTGGATACCGGAGTACCTGAGCGTCGCCAACCCGGTCGACAACGGCGGCCATCCGGTCGGCGACCACCGCGGCCGGAAGATCATCGACGCCATCCTCGACGACCCGGCGGTGGGCGTGCTGATCTGCCCCGTCACTGGGCCCTTCCCGCCCCTCAGCGACAAGCTCGTCCGCGACCTGGTGGACGCGGCCGAGCAGACGGACAAGCTGGTCTGCGTGGTCTGGGGCTCCCCGGTCGGCACCGAACCCGCCTACCGCGACGTCCTGTTGGGCTCCTCCCGGGTGGCCACCTTCCGCACGGTCGCCAACTGCATCACCGCCGTCCGCGCCTACCTCGACCACCACCGCTTCGTCGCCCACTACCGCTCCCCCTTCGACGAGGCGCCGCGCACCACCTCGCCCTCCTTCCGCAAGGCCCAGGCACTGATGCGCCCGGGCCAGCAGCTGAGCGAGCACGCGGCGAAGCAACTGCTGCGGGCGTACGGGATCCGGGTCCCGCGCGAGCAGCTGGTCACCAGCGCGGCAGCCGCCGTACGGGCGGCCGGGCTGGTCGGCTATCCGGTCGTGATGAAGGCCTCCGGCGCGCAGATCGCCCACAAGACCGAGCTGGGCCTGGTGAAGATCGGCCTGACCTCCGCCAGCCAAGTCCGGGACGCCTACCGCGAGTTGACGGACATCGCCCGCTACGAAGGCGTCTCCCTGGACGGCGTCCTGGTCTGCCAGATGGTCGAACGGGGCGTCGAGATGGTCGTCGGCGTCACCCACGACGACCTCTTCGGCCCGACCGTGACGGTAGGGCTCGGCGGGGTGCTGGTCGAGGTCCTGCACGACGTCGCCGTACGCGTGCCGCCCTTCGGCGAGGAGGCGGCCCGGGACATGCTCGGCGACCTGCGCGGACGCGCCCTCCTGGACGGGGTCCGGGGGCGTCCACCGGCCGACCTGGACGCGCTGGTCGAGGTCGTCCTGCGGGTACAGCGCATGGCACTGGAACTCGGCGACGAACTGGCGGAGCTGGACATCAACCCGCTGATGGTGCTGCCCAGGGGGCAGGGCGCGGTGGCGCTGGACGCGTTGGCGGTGTGCCGATGACGGAGGTACTGCACACGACCGACGGCCAGGTCTCGTACGTCACCCTCAACCGGCCGGACGCCCTCAACGCCCTCACTCCCGGCGGACGTGACCGTCTCATCGAGCTGCTGGCCGAGGCATCGGCGGATCCGGACGTGCGGGCGGTGGTCCTCACGGGTGCGGGCCGGGGGTTCTGCTCCGGGGCCGACCTACGGGGCGCCTCCGGCGGCGGGGAGCTGATCCCCGGGGACGTCGCCCGCGTCCTGCGCCTGGGCGCGCAGCGGCTGATCGCCGCCGTGCTGGACTGCGAGAAGCCGGTGATCGCGGCGGTGAACGGTACGGCGGCCGGCCTGGGCGCCCATCTCGCGCTCGCCTGCGATCTCGTACTGGCCGCGGAATCCGCCAAGTTCATCGAGGTGTTCGTGCGCCGGGGCCTGGTCCCCGACGGCGGGGGCGCGTATCTCCTCCCCCGCCTCATCGGCCCCCACCGCGCCAAGGAGCTGATGTTCTTCGGCGATTCGATCACCGCCACCGAGGCCGAACGCCTGGGCCTGGTCAACCGGGTGGTCCCGGACGCGGAGTTGGGAAAGGTGACCCGGGAATGGGCCGCACGCCTGGCCGCGGGCCCCACCCGCGCCCTCACCCTCACCAAACAGCTCGTCAACGCCTCCATGGACTCCGACCGGGCGACGGCCTTCGCCGCCGAGGCCGGGGCCCAGGAGATCAACATGACGACCCAGGATGCCCGGGAAGGCGTACGCAGCTTCGTCGAGCGCAGAAGCCCGGAGTACAAGGGCCGCTGACCTTCCCATCTGACGAGCCGTCAGCTTCAATGGAGGGGTGATGGGACACGCAGGAGCCGCAGCCGCCGCCGTCCGATACCTCAGGTCGGCCAAGACCCCGGCCCCCGTGGAACCGCTGCCGCGCCCGGAGTTGCGGTGTGTCGGCGCGGACGAGCGGGCGCCGGTCGACCAGGCCGAGTTCCGCCGCGTGCTGGGGAACTTCGCGACGGGCGTCACGGTCATCACGGCACCCGGCACCGACGACTCCCCCACCCCCGCCGGCTTCGCCTGCCAGTCCTTCTCCTCCCTCTCCCTCGACCCGCCCCTGGTCGCCTTCATGGTCGGCCGTACGTCGACGACCTGGCCGCGCATCGCCCGCGCGGGCGTCTTCTGCGTCAACGTCCTCGGCGCCCACCAGGGCGAGCTGTGCCGCGGCTTCGCGGTGAGCGGCGCGGACAAGTTCGCGGGTGTGCCCTACGACATGGCACCGGTCTCCGGCTCACCGCGGCTGGCCGGTGCGGCGGCCTGGATCGACTGCACGATCCACGCCGTGCACACCGGCGGCGACCACCTCATCGTGGTGGGGCGGGTGGACGCGCTGGGGTCCGGAGACGCGGACGGGGCACCGCTGTTGTTCCACAGGGGCCGGTTCCTGTAGCCGAAAACGCTCCTTGAGAATGCCGCGGACCAGGATGTCCCAAGGACGAGCGGCCCAGCGACTCTTCCCGGGGATCGGGTCGCGGGCGCGCTCGCCGCCGGCGGAACCGCCTTCGCAGGAGCGGCGACACCGGGCCTCTTGATTGGTGGCTTCCTGAGCGGATGAGCTGTTAGGGATACACTCCTTAGAAGTGCGTTCCTAAGGTGCAATCCGGGAAGTGAGTCATCGTGCAGCAGCCGAGGCCGGCCAAGCCGTCACGGGTCTTCGACCGCGGCTCCGAGTGGGACGCGCTCACCGCCTTCGTCGGCCGTCCCCTGCCGCACGCCGCGCTCGGAGTCCTCAGCGGCAGGCGGCGCATGGGCAAGACCTACCTGCTGCGGGCACTCGTCGAACAGTGCGGCGGGTTCTACTTCGGGGCCACTGACGCCACCGCGGCGGAGTCTCTTCGTCAGTTCAGCGCCGCCCTCGCCGAATACACGGGTTCTCCGGTGGCCTTCTCCTTCGCCACCTGGGACGACGCGGTCTCCTACCTCTTCTCGCTCGGGACCTCCGACGCCCGGACTTCCGGCGGGCCGACACCGGACGCCCCGTTCCTCGTGGTCATCGATGAGTTCCCGTACCTGGTGAGGGCTGCCCCGGAACTGCCCTCGCTGATCCAGCGCGCGATCGACCGCGGCCAGGTGGAGGAGAGCCGCATGCGCCTGCTGCTGTGCGGTTCGGCGATGTCCGTCATGGGCGGGCTGCTGGCGAGCAGCGCACCCCTGCGCGGCCGGGCCCAGCTCGAACTGGTCGTGCGACCGTTCGGGTACCGGGCGGCGGCGGACTTCTGGGGCGTCGCCACCGATCCCGGTCTCGCTGCCCGGCTGCACGCGGTACTCGGTGGTACTCCGGCCTACCGCCGCCAGTTCCTGGCGGACGATGTCCCAGCCGATCTGAACGGCTTCGACGACTGGATCTGCCGCACGGTCCTCTCTCCGTTCAGCCCTCTGTTCCGAGAGGCCCGGTACCTGCTCGCCGAGGAGGCCGACATCCGGGACACTGCGCTGTACCACTCCGTGCTGGCCGCCGTGGCACAGGGCAACACCACCCGCGGAGGCATCGCGGGATACATCGGCCGCAAGTCCGTCGACATCTCACACCCACTCAATGTCCTGGAGGACAGCCATCTCCTGGTACGGGAGGCCGATGTCTTCCGGGCCGGAAAATCCCAGTACCGCATCACCGAGCCCTTGATCAACTTCTACGAAGCCGTCATGCGGCCGGCCTGGGCCCGGCTGGAGGGGGGCCAAGCCGCCGAGGTATGGGCCCAGGCAGGACAGCGCTTCGCGGCGCAGGTGGCAGGTCCGCACTTCGAGGCCATGTGCCGAGAGTACGTACTGGGGCCCGGAAGGACCCTGCTCAGTACCTCTTTGGGCGAGGTGGGCAGCGGTGTCGTGACCGATGCGAAGGAACGCCGGCAGATCGAGGTCGACGTGGCCGTGGTCGAGCGGGGGTCCGGTGGGAGCCGCCCATCGGTCGCCCTGCTCGGCGAGGCGAAGTGGGGCACGGTCATGGGAGTCGCCCACCTCGAGCGGCTCACAAGAGCCAGGGAACTGCTCACCGGGCGCGGCCTGGACACAGCGCACTGCGGGTTGGCATGTTTCAGCGCGGCGGGTTTCTCGGAGGCTCTGAGGGTCGAGGCGGCGCGGGGCGGTGTGCTGTTGATCGGTCTGGAGGAGTTGTACGGACGGTCCGTGCCGGACGGCTTCCTGACCTACTAGGCCGGCAGGGACTGGCCCGTGACCGCGAGTCCCGCGACCGGTACGGCCGGCCGCCGCCTGATCACCAGCGCCATCAGCGCCGCCACCGCGCACAGCGCGCCGGACGCGTACCAGACCATGTCGTAGGAGCCGAAGACGTCGCGGGCCACGCCGCCGAGGAAGGCGATCAGGGCCGCGCCGACCTGGTGGGAGGCGAGGACCCAGCCGAAGACGATCGCGCTGTCCTCGCCGTACTGCTCGCGGCACAGAGCGACGGTGGGCGGGACGGTGGCGACCCAGTCGAGGCCGTAGAAGACGATGAAGAAGAGCATCGGGGGGTGCACCGACGGGGCCAGCAGCATGGGCAGGAAGAGGAGGGAGACGCCGCGCAGGGCGTAGTACACCGCCAGCAGGCGGCGCGGTTCGAAGCGGTCCGTGAACCAGCCGGAGGCGATCGTGCCGACGACGTCGAACACGCCGATCACCGCGAGCAGCGAGGCCGCCGCCTGGATCGGCATGCCGTGGTCGTGCGCCGCGGGCACGAAGTGAGTCTGGATCAGGCCGTTGGTGGAGGCGCCGCAGATCGCGAAGGTGCCGGCCAGCAGCCAGAAGGTGCCGGTGCGGGACGCCGAGACCAGGACCTTGACCGTTCGACGGGCCGCCCCCGTGGCGGGCTCCGGCTTCGGTACGAACTCCTTCGCACCGTACGGCTTCACGCCCACGTCCGCCGGGTGGTCGCGCAGCAGCAGCCAGACGAAGGGCACGACCGCGAGGGCGGCCAGGGCCACCGTGACGGCCGCCGGCCTCCAGCTGTGCTTCTCGACGATCCAGGAGAGAAGCGGCAGGAAGATCAACTGGCCCGAGGCGGACGCGGCGGTGAGGATGCCCGTCACCAGACCACGGCGTTCGGTGAACCAGCGGTTGGTGACCGTCGCCGCGAAGGCGAGGGCCATCGAGCCGGAGCCGAGGCCGACCAGCAGACCCCAGCACAGGAGCAGTTGCCAGGCCGCCGTCATCCATACCGTCAGGCCCGAGCCCAGGGCGATCACCGTCAACGCGACGGCCACGACCTTGCGTATGCCGAACCGGTCCATCAGCGCCGCCGCGAACGGGGCCGTCAGGCCGTACAACGCCAGGTTGATGGAGACCGCCGCGCCGATCGTGCCGCGCGACCAGCCGAAGTCCTCGTGCAGTGGATCGATGAGCAGTCCGGGGAGCGAGCGGAAGGCGGCCGCGCCGATGATCGTCACGAAGGTGACGGCGGCGACGAACCACGCCCGATGCACTGACATGACGCTGCTGAGCCGCGGGCGGGTTCTCTTGACCGGCTGGTTGTCCTCTGCGGTGGCCTCGGCCTCGGTTGTCTGGGTCACGACATAGAGCATCCAGGCCGGAAAGGGACGTAACGAGTGGCCCGGAGGACAGTATTCGTTAGGATCGGGCCATGAGTAGTGCATCAGATGGCCCGGAGTTCCGCCCGCACCGCGTCGTCGTCCTCGCTCTCGACGGCCTGCTCCCCTTCGAGCTGGGCATCCCGCACCGCATCTTCGGGCGCCCGAAGGACGCGCGGGGGCGGCATCTGTACGAGGTCGTCACCTGCTCGATCCGGCCGCCGGGGCCGGTCCAGACCGACGCCGACTTCGCGATCCAGGTCGAGAACGGCCCGGAGGCCCTGGCCACCGCCGACACGGTCATCGTCCCGGCGTCGTACGAGCTCGGCCCGGTCTTCGAGGAGGGCGTGCTCACCGAGGAACTGGCCGCAGCGCTCGCCCACATCCGCCCCGGCACCCGTCTCACCTCCATCTGTACGGGCGTCTACGTCCTCGCCGCCGCCGGCTATCTGGACGGCCGCCCCGCGACCACGCACTGGGCCGAGGCCGAGCACCTCCAGAAGCTCTTCCCGCAGATCGACGTGGACCCGGACGTGCTGTTCATCGACGACGGCGACGTACTGACCTCCGCGGGCGTCGCCGCCGGCATCGACCTGTGCCTGCACATCGTGCGCCGCGACCACGGCACGGCGGTCGCCAACGACGTCGCCCGCCGCACCGTCGTACCGCCGCACCGCGACGGCGGACAGGCGCAGTACATCCAACGCCCGGTCCCGGAGCCCCAGTTGGCGACCACCAGGGGCGCCCGCGCCTGGGCCCTTGGCCGCCTGCACGAGCCGATCCAGCTGCGGGACATGGCCGCGCAGGAGTCCATGTCCGTACGGACCTTCACGCGCCGCTTCCGCGAGGAGGTCGGCGTCAGCCCCGGCCAGTGGCTCACCCAGCAGCGCGTCGAACGGGCGAGGCACCTGCTGGAGTCCAGCGACCTGTCCGTGGACCAGATCGCCCGGGACGCCGGCTTCGGCACGGCCCAGTCGATGCGCCAGCACCTACAGACGACTCTCGGAGTCACCCCCACCGCGTATCGCCGTACCTTCCGGGCGGGGGGTGGGGGTGCGGCCGGGACTGACAGCGGAGCTCGGCCCGACGCGCCCGCCCGGTCCGGAGGGTCTGTCCGGTCCGGGGAGTCTGTCCGGTCCGGAAGGTCCGTCCAGTCCGGCGGGTCCGGAGAGGCCTTCGAGTCCGACGGAACTCTCGGGTCCGACGGGCCTGTCCGGCCCCTGAAGTCCGTCCGGTCCGGGAAGTCCGTCCAGTCCGGCGGGTCCGGAGAGGCCTTCGAGTCCGACAGGCCTGTCCAGTCCGGGAAGTCCGTCCGGTCCAGGGAGTCCGTCCGGTCCTGAGGGCCAGGAGGGTCCATCGAGTCCGACGGAACTCTCCGGTCCGACGGGCCTGTCCGGCCCCTGGAGTCCGTCCGGTCCGGGAAGTCCGTCCAGTCCGGCGGGTCCGGAGAGGCCTTCGAGTCCGACGGGCCTGTCCGACGGACGTACAAGCCCACACCAGGACCTGCCGGGAGACGACGTCGCGGTACGTCATGCGCTCGACGTTAGGCGGCGGCACTGACAACACCCGAAGGGTTTTCCAGACCCTGTGGAAAACCCGCCGCACGCCGCACCGCCCACCGCACCGCCCCCGCACCGCCCACCGCTCAGAACGTCAGCACACCCCTCGCCACCCGCCCCGCCTCCGCGTCCCCCACCGCCTTCTCGAAGTCCTCCACCGGATACGTGGCGGTCACCAACTCATCCAGCAGCAACCGCCCTTGCCGATAGAGCTCCGCGTACAGCGGAATGTCCCGCTGCGGCCGGGAGGACCCGTACCGGCAGCCCAGAATCGACTTGTCCAGGAACATCGACGAGACGAGGAAGGACGCCTCGGCCGTCGCGGAGGCCGTACCGAGCAGCACGGCCTGTCCGTGCCGGTCCAGCAGATCGACGGCCTGCCGCACCAGTTCGACCCGCCCCACGCACTCGAAGGCGTGGTCCACCCCCGTCGGCAGCAGGTCCCGCACCCCTTCCGTGGACGTCAGGAAGTCACTGGCCCCGAACTGCCGGGCCACTGCCTCCTTCCCCGGATTCGCGTCCACCGCGACGATCCGCGAGGCCCCCGCGATCCGCGCGCCCTGAATGACATTGAGACCGATGCCTCCCGTGCCGACGACCAGCACGGACTCCCCCCGATCGACCTTGGCCCGATTGAGCACGGCCCCCACCCCGGTCAGCACCCCGCACCCGATGAGCGCGGCGGACGGCATCGGGATGTCCTTGGGAATCCGCACGGCCTGCACGGCCTTCACCACGGTCCGCTCGGCGAAAGCGGAGTTGGAAGCGAACTGGTAGACCGCCCGCCCGCCCCGCGTGAACGGCTGCCCCGGCCGCCCGATCGCCTTCCGGCACATGGTCGGCCGCCCCCGGTCACAGTCCGCACAGGTGCCGCAGTTGGCGAGCGTGGACAACGACACATGGTCCCCGACCGAGACATGGGTGACACCGTCCCCCACGGCCTCGACCACCCCCGCCCCCTCATGCCCCAACACCACAGGAACGGGAAAAGGTATGGTCCCGTCCACCACCGACAGATCGCTGTGACACAACCCGGCCGCGGAAACGGCGACCTGCACCTCCCCCGCCCCCGGCTCCCGCACCTCCAGGTCGTCGACGACCTCGACCCGCTTCCCGTCGAACAGCACTCCGCGCATCAGACGACTCCCTTGGGCTCCCTCGGCAGACCGAGCACCCGCTCGGCGACGATCGTGCGCTGAATCTGATCCGAGCCGCCGTAGATGGTGTCGGCCCGGGAGAAGAGGAACAGGTGCTGCGACGGGTCGAGTTCATACGGCGACGAAGGCGACCAGTCCCGCGGCCCGACCGCCGCCGCGGCACCGCGCACCTGCACGGCCAGCTCCCCGAGCCGCTGATGCCAGCCGCCCCACAACAACTTGGCCGCGCTGGGTGCCTCCGCATCGGCCGAACTCCCCAGCGTCCGCAGCGCGTTCCACCGCATGACGCGCAACTCGGCCCACTGCCGCACCAGCCTCTCCCGTACGACGGGATCACCGGCGGCCCCCGACTCCACGGCGGCACGCACCACCCGCTCCAACTCCTGTGCGAACCCGATCTGTTGGGCCAGCGTCGAAACCCCCCGCTCAAACCCCAACAGACTCATCGCGACCTGCCACCCCGCGCCCACACCCCCGACGACATGCTCCACCCGCGCGCGTGCCCCGTCGAAGAACACCTCGTTGAAGTCGCTGGTCCCGGTCATCTGCCGGATGGGCCGCACTTCGACACACCCCGGCTGGTCCATCGGCAGGAGGAGAAAGGTCAGCCCGTGGTGCCGCCGGGAGTCCGCGTCGGTACGAGCGAGCACGAAGCACCAGTCGGCTTCACGGGCCAGTGACGTCCAGACCTTCTGCCCGGTGATCCGGTAGTACGACCCCTCCCGCACCGCCGCGGTACGCACGGCGGCAAGATCGGACCCGGCCCCGGGTTCGCTGTACCCCTGACACCACAACTCGTCCCCGGCAGCGATCGGCGGCAGAAACCGCGCCTTCTGCTCCTCCGTCCCATGAGCGAGAAGGGTCGGCGCCAGCAGGTTCTCCCCGATATGCCCGGACCGCGGAGGAGCCCCCGCCCGCGCGTACTCCTCGGCCCAGGCGACCTGTTGAGTGAGCGTGGCGCTGCGATTCCCATAGCCACCCTCAGACCACCCCAGCCCGACCCAGCCGGCCTTGCCGAGAGTGCGTTCCCAGGTACGCCGGTCCGTTTCGGAATCGACGTGCTGGGACAACCACGCCCGAGCCTCCGCCCGAAACGCTTCGTCTTCAGCCCTGAACCCAAAGTCCACTGACGTCTCCTCTGAGCGCCGGTTGCCTCGACCCGCCTAGGGGCGCGGGGAACTCCACACCGAGCTACTGGGCGTTCGGTCGCTCACCGGAACGCGCAGCCCTCTCCATCGCCGTCAACCGCTCAAGCATCGGCATCGGATCCACCCCCACCGACCCCGGCAAGAACTCCGCGATCCGCTCCGGCGTCCAGGAACCCTCCGCATACGCCGAGCGCAGCTCCCGCGGCTGGGCCCACACCGCCAGCTTGGGCCCCGCAATCGTGTACACCTGCCCGGTGACCCCCTGCTCCCGAGCCCTCTCGGACAGCAGATACACCACCAGCGCGGCCACGTCCTCCGGCTCCCCGATCTCCGCCAACTCCATGGGCACGTTGGCCGACATCCGCGTACGAGCAACCGGCGCCACCGCGTTGGCGGTCACCCCGTACTTGTTCAGGCCCAGCGCGGCGCTCCGCACCAGCGAGATGATCCCGCCCTTCGCCGCGCTGTAGTTGGCTTGTGACACCGACCCCTGATGGTTCCCGCTGGTGAACCCGATCAAGGTCCCCGCCCGCTGCTGCCGCATCACCGCGGAGGCGGCCCGGAAGACGGTGAACGTCCCCTTCAGGTGCGTGGCGACGACCGGGTCCCACTCCTCCTCGGACATGTTGAACAACATCCGCTCACGCAGGATCCCGGCGACGCACACCACACCGTCCAGCCGCCCGTACGACGACACCGCGACGTCGACGATCCGCTGCCCGCCGGCCATCGTGGACACGTCGTCGGCGACCGCGACGGCCTCCCCGCCCGCCGCCTCGATCTCCTTGACGACCCCCTCGGCGACCTCACTCGTGGGTGACGACCCGTCGACCGACACCCCGAAGTCGTTGACGACGACCTTCGCCCCCTCGGCCGCCGCGCACAGGGCGACCGCCCGCCCGATACCTCTCCCCGCACCCGTCACGGCGACGACCTTGCCTGCCAAGAAGTTCCCCACGCCCGGCCCCTTCCCGCGGTTTCTGACGGACCGTTAGATTTTAGGACCCGTCAGATACCTGGAGACAAGCCCCGGGGAGAGCCGATGTCACTACCGGCCGAGTTCCATGAGATCGCCAAGCGCGTGAACAACTGGGGGCGTTGGGGCGCCGACGACGAGATCGGCACCCTCAACCTGATCACCGACGAGGTCGTCCGCGAGGCGGCGGCGACCGTCCGCACCGGCCGCCGGGTCCCTCTCGCCCTCCCACTGAAGCAGGACGGAGTGCAGACCGGGATGATCCCGGGCCGCGTCAACCCGCTGCACGCCATGGTGCAGATCAACCAGGAGCTGTTCGGCCCGGGCACCGTCGCCTGCAGCGACGACGCCGTGACCATGGGGCTGCAGGCGGCCACCCACTGGGACGCCCTCACCCATGTCTCGCACTCGGGGAAGCTCTACAACGGCCGCCCGGCCACCTCCATCACCCCGCACGCCGGCGCCGAGTTCAGCGGCATCGACAAGGCGCGGCACATCGTCTCGCGCGGGGTGCTGCTCGATGTCGCCCGCGCGCTGCACAAGGACCGGCTCGACGGCTCGTACGCGGTCACACCGGAGGACCTGGAGGCGGCCGAGGATCTCGCCGGTACGCGCGTGCGTGCCGGGGACGTGGTGCTCGTACGGACGGGGCAGATCCAGGTGTATCTCGCCGGGGACAAGGAGGGATACGGCTATCCGTCGCCCGGGCTGTCGGTCCGCACGCCGGAGTGGTTCCACGCGCGCGATGTGGCCGCCGTGGCCAATGACACGCTCACGTTTGAGATATTTCCGCCCGAGATCGAGGATCTGTGGCTACCGGTGCACGCGCTCGACCTGGTGGAGATGGGGATGCTGCAGGGCCAGAACTGGAATCTCGAAGAGTTGTCCACAGCCTGTGGAGAAACCGGTCGGTACGCGTTCCTGCTGTCCGCGATGCCCGAGCCCTTCGTCGGCGGGACGGGAACTCCGGTGGCCCCCGTCGCCGTTCTCTAGAAGAGCCCTACAGGGCGTCGTCCGGCGGCGCGGCTTCCCCAACCGCCCCGAGTACGGCATATCGCGCCGCCATCCGACCCCGGCGTACCGCCCCAGCTCCCTCCGGCCCCTGAAAGAGCTGACGCCGAACCACGACCCGCACTCGTCGAGGGTTTCCGTCACCGAATCCCTCGTCGTCCCCTCACGGCGAATCGCTGTCCACCAGCGTGATCAAACGGTCACGGCGCGTCAACACCCGTAGGTGGATTTATCACTTACACCCATTTTTGCGGTGACCGCGCACAGGAGCACGCCCCGGCGCACCGCACCCCAACGGCCGGGACGTGACAGCGTTTTCTGCAACCGTGCACCGGACGTGACGAGAATTTCCGCGGTCACACCGTCTCGAACGCCAGCCCCTCATAGGCCGATACGCCGACCGGACAAGCGGCGGCAGCCTCACGGGGCTGGGTACAGCGGTCGAGTTCGCACCAGATGCGCTTGCCCGCCCCCTCGGGGCTCCAGCCCCAGCGGTCGGCGAGACCGTCGACGAGGGCGAGGCCCCGCCCACCGGTCGCGTCACCGTCCACGCACCGGGGCACGGGGGCGCGGTCACTGGTGTCGGCGACCTCCAGGCGGACGGTGGTCGTCTCGGTCGCGCCCTCGGGCAGGGAGAGTCGCAGCACGGCCGGACGGCCGGTGTGCACCACGGCGTTGGTGACGAGTTCGGAGACGAGCAGGATCAGCGTCTCGGCGAGCGGCTCGTCGGGAGTTATCCCGGACCCGGCGAGGCGCGACCGGGCCCACCTCCGGGCTCGCCCCACCTCAGTGGGGTCGGGCCGGATCTCCAGCTGCACTTGAAGCACCTGCACCGCTCACACCATCCGAACCGGCGGACACATGACCTCGTACCACGTGAGCCTCGACAGAGGCGCCACAGCGAGGGCCACGATCGTAGCCATTTTCTGCATGGCCAGAACAACAGCCAGCGCAGAGCCCAGGGCAGGGGTCACGGAACGTGAATCCCTTAAGAGACAGCATGGTTGACGTACAGTCACCCCAACAAGCGCTTCGGGCATATTCCAGCGCGAAGGAGTACCCGTGCGGCATACTGTGCGACGCTCACCATGGGGAGTCGAACAGGCCGGACGCCGGGCTGCCCGGGGGGCAACACCGACACGGCTCGTGCTCGCAGCCACTCGCATCCCACAGAAGGTACCGGAGCGGGCGACCGACTCCGGGCCGTGACGGGTCACGCATAGGACACAACCCGATATCAACGCTCCGTGATTCCGGCATGCCACAATCCGCGACATCCGTGAGAGCGCCTTCCGGGAAAGCCCAGGCCGACCGGGCTCACGCCACCAGATCCGCCGCGAGCAACTCCTCACTCTCCGTGTCGCCCCCGCCACGCTGCGCCCGCACCCATGCCCGCTTCAGCAGCAGATGCACCTCGGACTCCCAGGTGAAGCCCATGCCACCGTGCACCTGGAGGCAGTCGCGAGCCCCGCGCACGGCGGCCTCGTCGGCGAGCAGCCGGGCCGCGGCGATGTCGACCAGGTCGCCCGTGACGGCGGCCGCGTACACCGCGGCACGGGCCACTTCCGCCCGCACCAGCATCTGCGCACACAGATGCTTGACCGCCTGGAAGGCCCCGATCGGCTGCCCGAACTGCTCACGCGTCCGGGCGTGTTGCACGGCCAGCTCACCCGCGCGCGTGGCGGTCCCGAGCTGCTCGGCGGCGGTGAGGAGGACGGCGACGGGGTCGGGGCGGGCCGGGGCGGGAACGCGGTGCAGCGGGGTCAGCGGGTCCACGGACCGCAGCGGTACGGCCCCCTCCGCACCCGGCAGCACGACATCCGCTTCGTCCATCCACTCCACGAGCCTCCCATCGGCAGCGGCCACGACGACCTCCCCCGTGGCCGCACCGGGCACCTCCCCAGCCGCGAGATGCGAGGCCACCAAGGGCCCAGGCACCAGTGACCGCCCAGCCTCCTCAAACACCAAAACGGCTTCGGGCAGCCCGAGTCCGGCCCCTCCCTCCACCTCGGGCAACCGCAGAGAAAAGAACCCGAGCTCACCGAGGGCCCGCCACAGCCCCCTGTCGAGACGTGGCGGGGAATCGCCGGGCGCCTCAACGCCGGCCGACCACCGACCGACCACATCCCGCACAGCGGCTCGCAACGCCTCCTGCTCCACCGTCAGTTGAAAGCGCACTACTCACCTCCCCTTCGGCAACCCAAGAATCCGCTCGGCCACGATGTTCCGCTGAATCTGGGAGGTACCGGCCGCGATGGTGTACGACAGCGACGACAACCGATCGAGCACCCAGGGCTCCCCCAAGTCCAGCGAGCCCGCCCCCAGAACCTCCGCCGCCGCGTCGTACAGCTCCTGCCGCGCATGCGAATACCTCAGTTTGAAGACCGAACCCCCCACCCCCGGAACGCCCCCGCTCCCCTCCGCCTCGCTCACGTTCCACTGAGTGAGCCGCCACAGCGCCCGGAACTCGGCGTTCAACCGCCCCAGCCGCCGCCTGAGCACCGGATCGTCCCAGCGCCCGTTCCTCCGTGCCTCCGCCGCGAGCTCGCCCAGCACACGCCGACACGCGACCACCTCGCCCACGAACGCCGTCCCGCGCTCGAAGGACAGCGTCACCATCGTCACGCGCCAGCCGTCGTTCTCGTCCCCGACCCGGTTGGCGACCGGCACCCGCACGTCGTCGAGGAACACCTCGGCGAACTCGTGCGATCCGGCAAGGGTCTTGAGCGGTCGTACGGTGATCCCCGGGGCGTCCATGGGCATCGCGAGCCATGTGATGCCGCGATGCCTGGGCGCGTCCGGATCCGTCCGCACCAACAACTCGCACCAGTCGGCGACCTCCGCATGCGAGGTCCAGATCTTGGAGCCGGTCACCACATAGGCGTCGCCGTCCCTACGCGCGCGCGTGCGCAGCGCCGCGAGGTCGGAGCCGGCGTCCGGTTCGCTGAAGCCCTGACACCACACCTCCTCGCCGCGCAGGATCGGCGGCAGCCAGCGCGCCCGCTGCTCGGGGGTGCCCTCGGCGGCGACGGTCGGCCCGGCGTGCAGCAGTCCGACGAAACCTGCGCCCACATAGGGCGCGCCGGCCTTCTCGGTCTCCTCCAGGAAGATCAGCCGGATCGTCGGGGAGGCGTCCCAGTGGACGTCGGCGTACCCGGCGTCGTACAGCATCCGCTGCCACCCGAGGTCGTACGCCCTGCGCCCGGGCCAGTCGTCCGGGGACGGCTTCGGCGGGAGCGTCGGCAGCACCTTGCCGAGCCACTGTTTCAACCCCGCCCGGAACTCCTCCTCCTCGGGCGTGCAGGACAGGTCCACTAGCGGTCCAGGTCCAGATCGAGCATGCGGATCGCGTTGCCCCGCATCAGCTTGTAGACCGTCTCGTCGTCGAGGCCCTTCACATGGTCGAGGGCGACCTCCTTGGTGTGCGGGAAGGTCGAGTCGACGTGCGGATAGTCGGTCTCGAAGGTGGCGTTGTCGCGGCCGACCACGTCCAGCGAGGCGACCCCGTGCTTGTCGCGGAAGAAGCAGCAGAACATCTGCCGGTAGTAGTACGTGGACGGCGGTTCCGGGACCAGGTCGCGCACACCGCCCCACGCGCGGTGCTCCTCCCAGACGTCGTCGGCGCGTTCCAGGGCGTACGGGATCCAGCCCATCTGCCCTTCGGAGTAGGCGAGTTTGAGGTTCGGGAACTTCACCAGGACCCCACTGAAGAGGAAGTCCATCATCGAGGCCATGGCGTTGTTGAAGCTGAGGGAGGCCTGGACGGCCGGCGGGGCGTCCGGGGAGGCGGCGGGCATCTGGGACGACGAGCCGATATGCATGTTGACGACCGTGCCGGTCTCCTGGCAGACGGCGAAGAACGGGTCCCAGTAGCCGGAGTGGATGGACGGCAGCCCGAGGTAGGTGGGGATCTCCGAGAAGGTCACCGCCCTCACCCCGCGCGCGGCGTTGCGCCTGATCTCCGCGACCGCCAACTCCACGTCCCACAGCGGGATCAGGCACAGCGGGATGAGCCGTCCGCCGCTGTCGCCGCACCACTCCTCGACCATCCAGTCGTTGTAGGCGCGCACGCACGCGTGGGCGACCTCCTTGTCGTGCGCCTCGGCGAAGGTCTGGCCGCAGAAGCGGGGGAAGGACGGGAAGCAGAGGGACGCCTCGACGTGGTTGAGGTCCATGTCCTCCAGGCGCGCCTTCGGGTCCCAGCACCCGCGCCGCATCTGCTCCCTGGTGATGCCCTCCAGGGTCATCTCGTCGCGGTCGAAGCCGACGGCGGCGATGTTGCGCTTGTACGGGAACTTCAGGTCCTCGTAGATCCACCAGTCGGTCGGCGGGCCCTCCGGGTCCATCGTGATCTGGTACTTGCCGCCGACGTAGGCGAGTTCGCCGATCCCGGCGGTGAGGGCCTGGGGACCGCGGTCGCGGTACTTCTCGGGCAGCCAGGTGTCGAAGAGGTGCGCGGGCTCGATCACGTGGTCGTCGACGCTGATGATGCGGGGCAGTTCGGTGTCCATGGTCCCCTCCGCCGGGCGGCGTTCTCCTGACAGGCGCGATCTGATGGATCGTCAGATAGCATGTCACCTGACGAGTCGTCAGCCAAGCAGGGGGCACCCGTGACCGAGACCCCGCACTCCCTGAGCTCCGCCCGCACCCTGTGGGACCTGGTCGCCCGCCGCGCCGACCTCACCCCCGACCGCCCCGTTCTCCTCCAGGACGACCGCTCCCTGAGCTTCGGCGGCCTGCGCACGCGGGCCGAGCGCGTCGCGGCCGGCCTGTACGACATGGGCGTACGCCCCGGGACCGTGGTCGCCTGGCAGCTGCCCACCCGCATCGAGACGGCCGTGCTCTCCTTCGCGCTGGCCCGCCTGGGCGCCGTACAGACTCCGGTCATCCCGTTCTACCGGGACCGCGAAGTCGGCTTCGCGCTGCGGGAGTCGAAAGCGGAGTTCTTCGCGGTCCCGGGGACCTGGCGCGGCTTCGACCACACGGAGATGGCGCGACGGCTGGGCGCCAAGGGGATCTTCGAGGCGTACGACCGTCTGCCCGAGGGAGATCCGGCCGTGCTGCCCCCTCCGCCCACCGAGGGCACCTCCGTCCGGTGGATCTACTGGACCTCGGGAACCACCTCCGACCCCAAGGGCGTACTGCATACGGACCGTTCGCTGATCGCGGGTGGTTCGTGTCTCGCGCACGCGCTGCGTCTGTCGGCCGAGGACGTGGGGTCGATGGCGTTCCCGTACGCGCACATCGCGGGACCGGACTACACGGTGATGCTGCTGTTGTACGGCTTCCCGGCGGTGATGTTCGAGCAGTTCGCGCTGCCGGACGCACTGGAGGGCTACCGCAGGCACGGGGTGACGGTGGCGGGCGGGTCGACGGCGTTCTACTCGATGTTCCTGGCCGAGCAGCGCAAGGAGCCGGGCGTGAAGGTCATTCCGTCGCTACGGCTGCTCGCGGGCGGCGGGGCGCCGAAGCCGCCGGAGGTGTACCACTCCGTCGTACGGGAGATGGAGGTGCAGCTGACGCACGGGTACGGGATGACCGAGGTGCCGATGATCACCATGGGGTCGCCGGACGACACCGTGGAGAACCTCGCGACGACCGAGGGGCGGCCGCCGGAGGGTATGGAGATAAGGATCGTGGGCGGGGAGGTGCGGTTGCGCGGGGAAGCCGTGTGCCAGGGGTACCTGGACCCGGCGCAGACCGCCGAGGCCTTCGACGAGGAGGGGTTCCTGCGCACCGGGGACCTGGGGTTCGTGAAGGACAGCGGACATCTCGTGCTCACCGGGCGGCTCAAGGACGTGATCATCCGCAAGGGGGAGAACATCTCCGCCAAGGAGATCGAGGACCTGCTGGCCGCCCACCCGGCCGTCGGCGACGTCGCGGTGATCGGGCTGCCGGACGCGGAGCGCGGGGAGCGGGTGTGCGCGGTCGTGGAACGGGCTTCCGGGGCCAGTGAGTTGACGCTCGCGGACGTCGTCTCGTACCTGCGTACGGAAGGGCTGTCCGTGCACAAGCTGCCGGAGCAGCTGGAGGTGGTGGACGCCCTTCCGCGCAATGAGACGCTGCGGAAGGTGCTCAAGTACAGGCTGCGGGAGCGGTATTCGGGGACCGCCGCTTCGGGGAACGCTACTCAGGGACCGTGAAGTAGCGGGCGAAGGCCGGCACGATCTCCGCCTCTTCGACCCTGCCGTCGCCATCGGGGTCCAGCGTGACGGCTGCCGCCCGGGCGATGTCGTCCGGGACTCCCAGGACGCGCAGCACGCGCGCGGTGTCCTCGACGGAGGCCGCCTGGTCGCCATCGGTGTCGGCGAGGTCGAGGGCCGCGTGCAGGAAGGGGCGGGCGATCTCGGCGAACCGCTCGGGGTTGTCGCGCAGACGCTTGACCGCGCCGGTGACGAACTCCTCGCGTGTGATGCGCTGGTCGCCGTCCCGGTCCGCGATCCCGGCCATGCCCTGCCAGAACGCCTCGGCACCGGCGTACAGCGCCTGCCCCTTGTCGGAGCGGGCCGCCACGGCGAACTCGGCGAGCAGCGCCTTGGCCGCCGTGCTGAAGTCCGCGCGGTCGATGTATCCGTTGCCGTCCTGGTCGAAGGTGGCGAACCGGGCGGCGATCCTGCGCTCGTACTCGCTGCTGACCATGTCCTTCGGGCCGCCTTACGTCACGTCGGGGTGTCTCTGGTCGGAGCGTACGACGCGGCGGGGTCCGCGGGCGCGGGAAAGTGACCCTTGTGCCAAGACCGGGGGAATTTTGGGACAACCGTGTGGCAGAAGGACGGGCACCCCTGTGCGGGCGCCCCTAGGCCGACAGTGGTCCCGCGTCCTCGGTGACGGCCTCCTCCAGGCCCGGATACACGTCGAACAGCCGTCGGACGCCGAGCGCACCGAGGACGCGGTTGACGTGGGAGCCGTCGACGGCGCCCCGGGCCGGGAGTATCAGCCGCAGGCTGCCCTGGCAGGAGCGGATCAGCCGGCGGGCCGCGATGAGCACGCCGACCCCGCTGGAGTCGCAGAAGAAGACCTCGGAGAGGTCCAGGACGACGCTGTGACGGCCCTCGGCCACCACGTCGTGGACGCGTTGCCTGAGCGTCGGCGACGACATGAGATCCAGTTCGCCCGACACCCTGAGCACGGCCCACTCGCCCTGATCGACGCAGATCACCTTGAACGCCACCACCATGCCCCTCGCTCGCCGGAACCCCCGCAACCGGAAGTCGTCCCTACGCTTCCTTGCAGCGCGGCTGCCCAGCGGCCGTTCCCTGAAACACGGCGGCAGAAACGGAAAACGGTCGGAAGAGGCTTGTTTTAGTCGCCTTCGATCCTGTTCGATCAGATCTGAACCGGGTAGGCGAAGGTCCACTATCACCCGCGGCTCCTCGGGGAGCGCACATTGCGACAAAGGGGCGTGCGCTGTCAGAGGTGCCGACTACATTCGAGATGACGGTGGGCGCACGCTGGTCTCAGGCACGGAACAGGGGTGAGGGGGGCCGCATGGCGAAGAAGGACGCACCGCCTCGCTGGGACCGCAAGATGCAGCAGCGCCTGGCCCGCGGCGAGGCGGCCGCCCTCGGCGAGCTCTACGACCGCTTCGCCTCGCTCGTGCACGGCCTGGCCCACCGTGTCCTGGGCGACGAGCGCGCCGCCGACGGCATCACGCGCGACGTCTTCGCCCACGTCTGGGAACACCCCGAGACCTACGACCCCAAGCAGGGCCCCCTCCGCTCCTGGGTGGCCACGCTGACCCACCGCCTCGCCGTGCAGCGGCTGCGCGCCACCGAGACCGCCGCCCTCGCTCAGGGCGACTCCACGGAGGAGCTGGAGAGCAAGGTGCGCCGCGCCTCGGTCGCCGCCCGCGCCGACTACATCGTCACCTCCATGCCCTCCCCGCTGCGCGCCGCCCTGGAGCTGGCCTACTTCCAGCGCCGCGACTACCGCCAGACCGCCGCCGACCTCGGCGTCACCGAGGACGAGGCCCGCCGCCGCCTCCGCCTGGGCCTCCAGCTCCTGTCCACGGCCCACGACGCCGGCACGCCGCCTGGATACGGGGGTGCGGCGTGAGCGGATACGAGGAGTACGACGAGCACGGGGGCCGGGAAGGCCCGGAGGACCACGAGGAGAAGGACGGCCAGGACGAGAAGAGCGAGGCGGTGGGGCAGCAGAGCGATCACGGCGCCCCGGGTCCGACGGACGGCAACGGCGGTGACAGCGGTGACGGCGACGGCCGGTCCCCCGGCCGGCCTCCCCGCATACCCATGCCCCGCGCCTCCGTCGAGGACGGCGAGGGTCCACTGCCGGCCCTGGATGATCTGGAGGATCTGGGAGAACCGTCGGCACCGGCCATCATCCCGTCCGCCCCGCTCCTCCTGGAGCACCACGTACTGAAGTCGCTCCTCGGGGCGTGGGCGCTGGCCGCCTGCTCGCCGGAGGAGTCGGCGGCCGTGGAGGAACACCTGGGCGGCTGCGGCACCTGCGCCGACGAGGCATTGCGGCTGCGCGACGCCGTGGGCCTGCTGCATCCGCCGGAGAGCCTCGACCTGGACCCGGCCCTGCGCACCCGCGTTCTGGAGGGCTGCCTCGACCGGCGCCCGCCGCGCATCCCGGTGCCGCACTGGGCGGCGCCGTACGACGCGGAGACGGCCCGGCTCGACGCCCTGCTGCAGGACATAGGCGACGCCGAGTGGCACGCGCCCGTGCGGCTGCGGTGGTTCGAGGGCAAGGGGCCGACGAGCCGCCGTACGACGGTCGCCGGCGTCATCGCCCACCTGCTGTCGGTCGACGGGCTGGTCGCCGTCGCCCTCGGCCTCGACGACCCGCTGGGCGACACGGCGGCGGACGGCCCCGACCCGTCGTCCCGCACCGAGGCGTACTGGCGCACGTCGTACTTCCCGCCGACCCGCGGGGTGCGGGCGCCCTGGCGCGAGCAGACCCACGACCTCGTCCGCACGGCGTCCTTCACCGGCGGCGCGGGCTCGGGTTCGGGGCGATTGACGGTCTCCTACGGCTCCTTCGAACTGCCGCTGCACGACGCGATGTTGGACCGGGCCTTCGAGTGCTGGGTCCACTCGGAGGACATCGCGGAGGCGGTGGACTATCCGTACGAGCCGCCCGCACCGCGGCATCTGCACCGCATGATCGACCTCGCCGCCCGAATGCTGCCGACGGCACTGGCGGGGCGCCGACAACGGGGCCTGGCGTCACCGGCTCGGGGCCGGCATCTCGGGGTGGCCGGGGAGCCCGGCCGCAGCCTGCGGCTGGAGATCGAGGGGTTGGGCGGGGGTGAGTGGCTGATCCCGCTGGATTCGCCCGCGGCGGTCGGCTCCGCCGAGCACGAGGTCGCCCATGTCGCCCTGGACGGCGTGGAGTTCTGCCGTCTGGCCGCGGGCCATGTACCGCCGGAGGAGGCGGCTGCGGGGCAGGTGGGCGACCGCGAGGCGATCAAGGACGTACTGTTCGCGGCGGCGTCGTTGAGCCGGATGTAGGGGCTGGTCGCGGATTCGTCGGCGGCTGCGGG
The DNA here is from genome assembly GCF_053596855.1 of Streptomyces sp. NPDC001617. Lineage (NCBI taxonomy): Bacteria > Bacillati > Actinomycetota > Actinomycetes > Kitasatosporales > Streptomycetaceae > Streptomyces > Streptomyces sp. NPDC001617. Next base: position 80,521 of record NZ_JBSFHA010000020.1, on the reverse strand, counting down.
TGGTTCGTGGCTGGTCGCGCAGTTCCCCGCGCCCCTTGAGGTCGGACCAGTGAGCCGACCTTTTTCAAGGCCCCGAGCTGCTAGGCGAACACAACCGTCCTCCGGCCGTTGAGCAGAATCCTCCGCTCCGCATGCCACTTCACCGCCCGAGCCAGCGCCTGGCACTCCACATCACGCCCGACCGCGACCAGCTGGTCCGGCGTGACGTCATGCCCCACCCGCTCGACCTCCTGCTCGATGATCGGCCCTTCATCAAGGTCGGCGGTCACATAGTGCGCCGTCGCCCCGATCAGCTTCACACCCCGCGCGTGCGCCTGGTGATACGGCTTCGCGCCCTTGAAGCTCGGCAGGAAGGAGTGGTGGATGTTGATGATGCGGCCGCTCAACTGCTTGCAGAAGTCGTCGGAGAGGACCTGCATATAGCGGGCCAGCACCACCAGCTCGACGTCGTTCTCGCGGACGATCTGGAGAACCCGCGCCTCCGCGTCGGCCTTCGTCTCCTTCGTCACCGGAATGTGGTGGAAGGGGATGTCGTACGACCCCACCAGCTCGGCGAAGTCGGTGTGGTTGGACACCACGGCTGCGATCTCCACCGGCAACGCACCTATACGGGCACGGAACAGCAGGTCGTTCAGGCAGTGCCCGAACTTGCTGACCATCAGAACAATCCGCATCTTCTCGTCGGCCCGGTTGATCTGCCATTCCATGTGGAAGGAGTCACCGATCGCCGCGAAGCTCGCGCGCAGCTTGTCCACCGTCACCGGCGGCTCCGCCGAGAAGTGGACGCGCATGAAGAACAGACCCGTGTCGTGGTCGCCGAACTGCTGGCTGTCCTCGATGTTGCAGCCGGTCATGAAGAGGTAGCTCGACACGGCGTGCACGATGCCCTGCTTGTCCGGGCACGAAAGGGTGAGGACGTACTGGTCGGCGGGGTTCGCCGCGGCTCGGGCGGACTGCTCGTTCATGCAGGACAGGGTCCCATAAGCGCGGCCCCGCCCGAACCGGTGTCCGCTACGCGGACCGCGTCATGATCCGCAGGATCTCCAGCGTGCGCGGCGGGGTGTCCGGGTCCTCGCCGTCGGCCATCGCCATCCGGACGTGCGCGTCACGCGCCGCCCGCACCGCCTCCGGCCAGCCCTCGTTCGCGAGGTACGTGGAGACCGGCGCGTCCGGGCCGACCTGGTGCATGATCCGCAGCACCCGCAGCACGGCCGTGTCGACGAGGGCCGCCTCCTGGGAGTCCCGGAAGATCGTGCCGACGTACTTCTCGGCGGACCAGTTGTCCAGCCAGGTGTCCTCGACCAGGCGGTACACGGCGTCGGTGACGTCCCCGTACCCGTCGACGCCGGCCAGCCAGACGTTCTGCTGGAACGCGGGGTCGGAGAGCATGTGCAGCGCGGAGCGCACATTGCTGCGCCAGCGCCACCACGGCATGTCGTTCAGTGGCATACCACCCATGGTGGAGGAGCGACGACCGCGACGGGAAGAGCTGTCCGAACCTTGCACGGTGATCAATCGTACGTTCTTCCGGTCAGGCGCCTCACCGCCCCCCGTAATTCACCCTGACGTCACCAATGGATAACCGAGGGTCACCCATGGGTTGGCGATGTGACGGAAGCGTGTGTGCCCATGACCGGACGGCGACGCATCCGCAGCACCTTCCTCCCCACACGCACCACCCGGCCCGTCAGAGCCGCCGTCCGCACGGCGGGAGGCCTGGTCGTGTGCGCGGCGCTCGCCGCCGGCTGTGGGGTCATCCCCGGGACCACGGGGGGTGCCGGGGAAGGCCCGATCACCGTGATGACCTGGGCGCCGCAGGACACGAACGCCACCAACAAGCCCGGCATGCCGGCCTTCGCCCAGGCCTACGCCCGTTACGTCAACGCCCACGGCGGTATCAACGGCCGTCAGCTCAAGGTCCTGACCTGCAACGACCACAACGACAGCGTGGCCGCCGCGACCTGCGCCCGCGAGGCCGTCAAGAACGACGTCGTCGCGGTCGTCGGCTCCTACAGCCAGTACGGCGAGTCGTACCTCCCTGATCTGGAGGGCTCCGGCATCCCCTACATAGGCGGCTACGGCGTCACCACCGCCGAGTTCACCAGCCCGCTGTCCTACCCGGTCAACGGCGGCCAGCCCACCCTGCTGGCCGGCCTGGGCAGGGAACTCGCCGCGGGCTGCGGTCCCGTGGCGCTGGTACGGCCCGACACCATCGCCGGCGACGAACTGCCCCCCATGCTGGACGCCGGCCTCAAGGCGGGCCGGCACGCGGCCGCGAAGGACCAGCGGGCGGCGGACGACACCACCGAGTACGCGGGACCGTCGCAGACGGCCCTCACCACCGCGACCGGCGACGCGACGAAGAAGGGCTGTGTGATCCCGACGCTCGGCGACCGCACCAGCACCTTCATGGACTCCTTCCGGCGCGCCCGCGAGGACTTCCCCGCGGTGAAGACCGCCGCCACCCTCGACAGCGTCGACCAGACCGTGATCAACGAGTCGGGGGCGGCGTCCGGGCCGTACGAGGGGTCGTACGTCACCGGCTGGTACCCGCCGGCCAGTGACGCCCGCTGGGACCCGATGAAGAAGGTGATCAGCGAGCAGGCCTTCGGCGACAACCGGATCGACGCGGCGGACGTCGGCGTACAGACGACCTGGATCGCCTACACCGTGTTCACGAAGGTCGTCGAGTCGCTGGGCAGCGGGGACGTCACCTCCGACGCCATACGGCACACCCTCGACGACGGCCTGAAGATCACCACTGGCGGGCTCACCCCGACGCTGCGCTGGGGCTCCCAGGGTCCGCTCGCCACCATCGGCCTCACCCGCATCGTCAACACGGACGTGACCCTCCAGGTCGTCCGGCAGGGGCAGTTGGTGGCGGCGCGGAAGGGGTTCGTGGACGTGACGAAAACGCTGCAGGGCGCGGACGTCAACTGACCGTCCGCGCCCTTCTGTTCAGAGCTGGGTGGGCTGGCGCTGGGTCAGGCCGTACGTCTTCGCGATCGCGTTCCACAGCTGGGCCGCCCTGACCTTCTGCTGGCTGGCGGTGCCGCTCGCCGTGTTGCCCGCCCGGGTCTGGCCGGTGGTGCGGGCCTGGCCCTTCTTGCAGCCCTTCTTGCCGCCGACCTGGTCGGCCCAGGCCGCGTAGTGGTTGTCGGCGGCGGCGGAGGCCTGCCAGGCCTTGGTGAGAGCGGTGGTCAGGGCGGCGTGGTCGGGCAGCTTGTCGACGCTGAGGCCGGCCAGGCGATTGACCAGCTCACCCCGCTGCTTGGCGGCGGCGCGCAGGTCGGAGGCCGCGCCGTCGAGGTTCCTGCAGCCCTTCACGTTCCCCACCGCGTTGATCACCGACGCCCGGCTGTCACCGCTGTCGGCCAGCAGCTTGTCCAGGGCGACGGCCTGCGCCTTCGCCGGATCGGCGGCCGGTGAGGAACCGTCGGTGGCGGGGGCGGTGGCCGACACGGTCTGGTTCTTGTCCTTGCTGTCTCCCCCGCCGCCACCGCCGAGCAGCGCACCGGCCCCGACGCCGAGCACGACGATGCCGATGCCGATCCCGGCGATGAGCGGCACGCGCGAACGCTTGCGGCCGCCCTGTCCGTCGTCGTCCCGCCCGGGCGGGAAGTACGCGGGCTGGGGCTGTCCGTACGACTGCTGCGGCTGCGCGTGCGGCTGCTCGAACCGCGGCAACTGCTGAGTGGCCCCGGCGGGACCCTCGCCGCCCGGCCCGCTGCGGAACAGGTTGTCGAACTCGGCGGGCGGCTGCCGCTGATCGGTCACGGGCGCGATGTACTGCGTGGCCTGCGAGTCGGGATACGCGGCGGGGGGCTGGGGCCCGCCCTGGGGCGGGCGTCCCAGGAACTGGGTCGCCTCGGAGGAGGGCTGACCGACGTGCCCACCGACCTCGGGCGGCAGCGCGCCGGGTCCCACGGGCGGGATGTACTGGGTGGCCCCCTCACTGCCGGGCGCCGCCGGGACGGGCGGCAGGTACTGCGTCGCTCCCTCGCTGCCGGGTGCGGCGGCGACGGGCGGTAGGTACTGGGTGGCGCCTTCGTCGACGGCGGGGGGCAGGGGGGAGCCGAAGGCGGCGGGAGCGCCGTAGGTGTGAGGGGCGGCCGGAGGCAGAGAAGCGCCGGGCCCCCCGGCGGGACCGGCGGGCGGCAGCGGCGCACCGGCACTCGCGGCGCCCGGCGCGGAGCCGTCGTAGGTGTTCGCGGGCGGCAGCGGGGCGCCCGGCATCGGCTGGGCGACGGCGCCGTACGGGGACGGCGTGTTCTCCGGGGGCAGCGGCTGGGAGGGGGCCGCGCCGGGCTGACCGGCACCGTCCGGAGGCGTGCCCCACTGGTCCGTGGCCGGCGGCTGGTACGGGGCCGGTGTCCCCCAGGTCTGGGTCGGCGGGGTGTCCCAGGTCTGGGCCGGGGTCTGCTGCTGGTCGGGGCCCCAGGGCGTGCCCCAGGCCTGGCCGCCCGGCGGGGCCGAGGCCGGGCCCTGCGGGGCCTGCGGGGCGGGCGGCTGCTGGCCGGTGTATGGGCCGCCGTAGGAATCGCTGGGCGAACCGCCGTACGGTCCGGCCGTCGGCCCACCCGGCTGACCGCCCTGCGGCCCATCCGGGTAACCGCCCTGCTGTCCGGCCAGCATGCCCGGCAGCAGCGGTTCGCTGCCGTCGGAGGGCAGCACGATGCCTTCGCGCGCCTGGCGCTGCGAGGGCTCCTCGCCCTGTCCACTCTGCGTCACCGGGACTCCTACTAATGGGGGACCTTGTGAATCGTCGGCTCACGCTACCGGGTCCCCCGAGCCGGGTGCCACGCAGCTCAGGCCGCAACCTCCCTACCTGTGACAGCAGTAACAGACGCGGTCCACACCACGCCGTAAATGTCCACCTCCTGATCGAACACGAGCGGCAACCCGCCGTTTCCCGCACGTTCACGCAGCTTCAGGCGGCCGCCTGCAGCCCCACCCGCGCCCCGAACTCCCGGACCACCGGCTCCTCCCGGTAGGGCTCCAGCCGCTGCTGGAAGTCCTCCAGATACTCGGCACCCCGGTTGGAACGCACGGACTCGAGCAGCTCGACCGCCTTCAGACCGGTGTTGCAGGCCTGTTCGATCTCCCGCTGCTGCACCTGTGCGGTGGCCAGCAGGACGTACCCGATGGCCCTCCTGCGCGCCTTGGTCTCGGGGAGCCCGGCCAGCGACTCCTCGGCCCGCCGCGCCGCCGCCTCGGCCTGTCCGAGGTCCCGGTGGCAGTGCGCCAACTCGTCGGCCAGATACGCCTCGTCGAAGTGCGTGATCCACGCCGGGTCGTCCCCGGACGACGCGTCGGCCGACTCCAGCGCGGTCACCGCCCGCCCGGACGCGACCTGGGCCGCCCGCGCATCGCCCATCAGGGCATGCCCGCGCGCCTCCGCCGCGTAGAACATGGCCTCCGCGCGCGGGGTCACGCGCCCACGCGCCCCCTCCTGCGCCGCCCGGGCCAACTGCGCGATCTCGCGCGGGTTCCCGAGCTGGGCGGCGAGGTGGCTCATGGAGGCGGCCAGCACATATCCGCCGTACCCCCGGTCGCCCGCCGCCTGGGCCAGTCGCAGCGCCTGGATGTAGTACCGCTGGGCCAGGCCCGGTTGACCCGTGTCGATGGCCATGTACCCGGCGAGTTCGGTGAGTCGGGCCACCGCGGCGAACAGATCGCGGCCGACGGCCTCCCGGTACGACCCCGCCAGCAGCCCGGAGACGACGCTGTTGAGGTAGTGCACGACGACCGGGCGCACATGCCCACTGCCGTACTGGTGATCAAGGTCTACGAGCGCCTGTGTCATCGCCCGCACCGCCTCCACGTCGGACTGTCCGACCCGGGGCCCCGCCGCGCGCGCCACCTGCAAGTCCGGCGACGAGATCAGCCAGTCGCGGCTCGGCTCGACCAGCGCGGACGCGGCGACGGACGAGCCGGACAGGAAGTCCCGGCGGCCCACGTCACTGCGCCACAGCTCACACACCTGCTCGATGGCTCCCAGTACCGTCGGCGAGAACTGGAGCCCGACACCGGAGGCGAGGTTCTTGCCGTTGGCCATGCCGATCTCGTCGATCGTGACCGTACGGCCGAGCTTGCGGCCCAGCGCCTCGGCGATGATCGCGGGCGCCCGGCCCCGCGGCTGCTGTCCCCGCAGCCAACGGGCCACGGACGTCTTGTCGTAGCGCAGGTCGAGGCCGTGCTCGGCGCCGCACATGTTGACCCGGCGGGCGAGCCCGGCGTTCGAGCACCCCGCCTCCTGGATGAGCGCCTGCAACCGTTCGTTCGGCTGCCGCGCGACGAGAGGCCTTGCGGCCATTGGCGTACCCCCTGTGGCTGCGGTGCCTGCCCACGCACCGAGTTGGCGTGTCTTCCCTGACCGAATCCCCCACCATGAGGAGCGAAAGGATCCGGCCTTGAAGATCAATGCCCCGCGGACATACCGAAAATGCGGGACATGCGAGGATTGCCGGGGTAAAGGCGCAAGCCGACCCCCTTCCTGGCTACCCAGCTCACGCCGACATTCCTCCCGCGCGCCCCCACACGTGCATCCATGCGCCCCAACCAAGGAATCGATGCCCCTCCCCCGCGCGCGTTACCCCCGTAACTCCAGGTGGGTGCGGGAGTTGAGTTCATCGTGGAAGAGACGATCGCGGGCACCGAAGCCGCTCAGATTCCGAAGCAGCGCGGCGAATCGCTGCTGGAGACCGCCGTACGCTACGCCGAGGAGCGCCACTGGGACGTCTTCCCCGGGGTCTGGCTGGAAGCCGTCGGCGGGGTGCAGCGCTGCTCGTGCGACGACGCGGCGTGTGGCGCGCCGGGGGCGCACCCGGCGCGGGAGGACTGGGCGACGCAGGCCACCGGGAGCGCGACGGTTGCTCGCCGGATGTGGCAGAAGCAGCCGGGGGCCTCGATTCTGTTGCCGACAGGACGTACCTTCGACGCGATCGACGTGCCGGAGACCGCGGGGTTCCTGGCGCTGGCACGTATGGAACGGATGGAACTCGCGCTCGGCCCGGTGACCCTCGCTCCGGATCGACGCATGCAGTTCTTCGTACTTCCCGGTGCCGCTGCGAAGCTTCCCGACCTCGTCAGGAACCTCGGTTGGTCACCGTCGTCACTCGATCTCACGGCACTTGGCGAAGGCAGCTATGTGGCCGCGCCGCCTACGCGGTACGGATCGCGTGGTGCCGTTCAGTGGGCCTGTCGCCCGACACCGGCCAACCGTTGGCTTCCGGACTGCGAGGAGTTGATCTCGCCGCTGGCATACGCGTGTGGTCGCGATCGCTAGTCTCGCGCCTGCGGGTCGTATGTGGCTGGTCGCGCCCACGCGGCGGAGCGGCATATCGAAAACAGTCCCGCGCCCCTAGGTTGGCATCCATGACGTCGGCTGTAAGTGTTCGCGGGCTCTGGAAGCGGTTCGGGCAGCAGATTGCCGTTGCCGGGATCGATCTGGAACTGCCCGCCGGGAAGTTCATCGGACTCGTCGGGCCCAATGGAGCCGGGAAGACCACGACCCTCTCCATGATCACTGGGCTGTTGCGGCCCGATCAGGGTTCCGTCGAGGTCGTCGGGCATGACGTCTGGCGGGACCCCGTCGAGGTGAAGGCTCGGATCGGTGTCCTCCCGGAAGGGCTCCGGCTCTTCGAGCGGCTGTCCGGGCGGGAGCTGCTCGGGTACAGCGGGCGGTTGCGGGGGCTGCCCGGTGGTGAGGTGGACAAGCGGGCGGCCCAGTTGCTCGACGTGCTCGACCTGGCCGGCGCCCAGCACAAGCTCGTCGTCGACTACTCGACCGGTATGCGCAAGAAGATCGGGCTCGCGGCGGCGCTGCTGCACAACCCCGAAGTGCTGTTCCTGGACGAGCCGTTCGAGGGTGTCGACCCGGTGTCCGCGCAGACCATCAGGGGCGTGCTGGAGCGGTACACGGCATCCGGTGCCACCGTCGTCTTCTCCTCCCATGTCATGGAGCTGGTCGAGTCCCTGTGCGACTGGGTGGCCGTGATGGCCGCCGGCCGTATCCGCGCCCACGGCACCCTCGCCGAGGTCCGCGGCGACGCCCCCTCGCTGCAGAAGGCGTTCCTCGAACTCGTCGGTGCCGGCGGGCGCGACGCCGGTTCGGACCTGGACTGGCTGGGCGGCGGCGCACGATGACGGCCGCCGAGCTCACCTCCGTCGTCGTACGACTGAAGCTTTCGCTGCTCAGGAACGGGCTGCGGCAGTCGGGGGGACGGCGGGCCGCCTACGTCGCCTCCGCCGTCGTCGTGCTGCTGTTCGGGGCGTTGCAGTTGCTCGGGCTGGTCGCGCTGCGCGGGCATGCGCACGCCGAGTCGGTGGTCGTCCTGCTGGTGGCCGTACTGGCGCTGGGCTGGGCGGTGATGCCGCTGTTCTTCCCGGGCGGCGACGAGACCCTCGACCCGACCCGCCTGGTGATGCTGCCGCTGCGACCCCGGCCTCTGGTACGGGCGTTGCTGGTGGCCTCGCTCGTCGGCATCGGCCCGCTGTTCACGCTGCTCCTGCTGACCGGCTCGGTGATCACGGTCGCGCACGGCGGTGCGTCCTACGTCGTCGCGGTCGTCGCCGTCGTGCTCGCGCTGCTGGTGTGCGTGGCCCTCGCACGGGCCGTCGCCGCCGCCAACATCCGGCTGCTGACCAGTCGCAAGGGCCGCGATCTGGCGGTGCTGAGCGGGCTCGTCATCGCGATCGGCGTGCAGCTGGTCAACTTCGGAGCGCAGCGGCTGGGTTCGAGCGGGCTGGCGCAGTTGCAGCCGGTGGGGGACGTGGTGAGGTGGGTGCCACCGGCTTCGGCGATCGGGGCGGTGGATTCGGTGAGCGAGGGCTCGTACGGGGTCGCGGCCCTCCAACTGGCGCTGAGCGCGGGCGCGTTGGTGGCGCTGATCGCCGTATGGTCGCGTCATCTGACCCGGTTGATGACCTCGCCCGACGGGTCGACCCTCCAGGCCGCCGGCGACAGCGCCGCCCGCGAGCGCAGCGCCTCCGGCCTGACCCGGCTGCTGCCCGCCGGCCGTACCGGCACCGTCATGGAGCGCAGCCTGCGGTATGTGTGGCGCGACCCCAAGACCAAGGCGGCGTGGGTGACTTCGCTGGCCATCGGTCTGATCGTGCCCGTCTTCAACGCGCTGCAGGGCACCGGCTCCATCTACTTCGCGTGCTTCGCCGCCGGGATGCTCGGCATCCAGATGTACAACCAGTTCGGGCAGGACACGTCCGCGTTCTGGATGGTCGCCACGACCATCTCGTCCGGGCACGACGCCTACGTCGAACTGCGGGGCCGGGCACTGGCATTGCTGGTGATCACCCTGCCGTACGCCACTGTGGTGACCGTCCTGACCACGGCGATGCTCGGCGAGTGGGCCCGTCTCCCCGAGGTGCTCGGCCTCTCCTTCGCGCTCCTCGGCGCGATGCTGGCCACCGGCGCCTGGACATCGGCCCGCTTCCCGTACTCCATCCCGCAGGAGGGCTACAAGAACGTGGCCCCCGGCCAGACCGGCCTCGCCTGGATCTCCATCTTCGGCGGCATGGTCTCGGCGGCCCTGCTGTCCGCCCCGGTCATCGCCGCCACGATCTTGGTGAACGTGGCGCAGGGCGGCGACGCGTGGGGGTGGGTGCTGCTGCCGGTGGGGTCGGCCTACGGGGCGGCGATCACCTGGGCGGGACTGCGCCTGGCGGCGCCGCGCACCGCGGCCCGCCTGCCGGAGATCCTGGCGGCGGTGAGCAAGGGGTGACGGCCGGGGCCAGGCCCTAGGGGGTGCTGAGCACGGCGTCGAGGAACGGCTCGATCGCCGACCTCCACGCCTCCGGCTGGTCGTAGTGGACCAGGTGTCCGGCGTCGGCGACCTCGGCGTACTCCCCCCTCGGCAGCACCCGCACCATCTCCTGGGCCTCCGCCCGCCCGAGTTCGCCGTCAAGGCCCCGCACCACCAGCGCCGGGCACTGCACCTGCGCCAGCTCCTCCCAGTGCGCGTCGTACACCCAGGTCTCGCGGGACTTCAGCATCTGGTCGGGGTCGAACACCGGCCGCCAGCCGTCGGCGCACTCGTGCATCACCTCGGCGTAGAACTCCCCACGCGTCGGATTGGGCCGCTCCACCCACGGGTCGTCCTCGCCGAACCACTTCCGTACGTCGGCCAGGGTGGCGAAGGGGACGGGCCAGGCCTTGAACCAGTCGGCCCACTCGCGCTGCGAGGCGGCGCCGAGTGCGGAGGCCCGCATGTCGCAGATGATGACGCCGCGCACCAGGTCGGGGCGTTTCGCGGCGAGCTGCCAGGCCGTCAGGGCGCCCATGGCGTGGCCGATGAGGACGGTCGGGGCGAGGCCGAGCCCTTCGAGGGCGGCCTCCGCGTCCTCGACGTACGCCTCACGGGTGAAGGAGGCCTGCGGAGGCTTGTCGCTCTGGCCGTGGCCGCGCTGGTCGAGTGCGACGGCGCGGTGCCGCTCGGAGAGCCAGCGGGCGGTGGAGGCCCAGTGCGAGGCGCGGCCCATCAGGCCGTGCAGTAACAGGACTCCGGGGGCGTGCTCGATCCCTGCATGCTCGACCTGCGCTCCGGAGAACTGCGGCGGAATCACGGATTCCGCCACACTTTTCGCCGGGTCCGTCTTGGGAGGGTCCCCGAACTCCCAGGCCGCGAGGCGTACGCCACCCGCCCCGGTCACGTCGATGCGTCGCGCCATGGTCCTGGCACCCCCCTAGCTCAGCGTCCAGCCGTTGCCGTGCACTCACTCCTGAAGCAGCGCAGATTCCGCGTCCCCCGTCACTCTCGGAGACCCCCCGTCACCCGCAGACTATCGAATGGGTATTCGAAAATACCGCTTCTGCGGACAACACCCCTCGTTCGAGTGACCTCGATCAAGGAATGATCGCCGCAACTGAGGGGAGATCTTCAGCGGGAGGCGGACCGCTCGGGGAAACCGGTCCGAGGGGAATGACCCTGAGAGCTCGGGGCTCCGGGTCAGCACAGGGGAGGACAGGCCCCGGCGCCGCAAGGCGCCGGGGCCATCCACACGTCTGCGGCACATCCTCCCGCCCCCTCCGGTCATATGCCTCACGCGCAAGCGTCGCACGCGATGCGTCCGAGCGCTGCAATTCGACGCACAGAATCTTCGATCCCCAGAGATCGACAAAGCGCCCCAACCGCCACCTGCGCCCCCGCAGTTGACGGCCGTACCGGCAGCGGGGCGCCCGACCCGGTCCTGTCAGCGCTTGGCGACGAACACGTGGGAGGCCACATCCGCCTCCAGCTCGGCCGCCTCGCCGCCACTGCCGACCAGCACACCGCCCGCCGACTCCGTCACGCTCACCACCGAACCGGGTTGCACGCCCGCGCGGCGCAGCGTGTACATCAGCTGCGCGTCCGTCTGGATGGGCTCGCCGATCCGGCGCACGACCACCGTCTTGCCGTCGGCGCCCGGGTCCAGGTCCGCGAGCGACACCATGCCCTCGTCCAGGAACGGGTCCGCGCCGTCCTTCTCGCCCAGCTCCTCCAGGCCCGGGATCGGGTTGCCGTACGGCGACTCGGTCGGGTGGCGCAGCAGCTCCAGCACACGCCGCTCCACGGCCTCGCTCATCACGTGCTCCCAGCGGCACGCCTCCGCGTGCACCTGCTCCCACTCCAGGCCGATCACATCGACCAGCAGACACTCGGCGAGCCGGTGCTTGCGCATCACGCGCGTGGCCAGCCGGCGGCCCTCGTCCGTCAGCTCCAGGTGCCGGTCGGCGGCCACCGCGACCAGACCGTCCCGCTCCATCCGCGCCACCGTCTGGCTGACGGTCGGCCCGCTCTGGTCGAGACGCTCCGCGATCCGGGCGCGCATGGGGACCACACCTTCCTCCTCCAGCTCGAGGATGGTGCGGAGATACATCTCCGTGGTGTCGATCAGTCCGGACATACGTGCCCCTCGATGAGATGTGCCGGAAGCACGAACAGCTTCCCGGCGCGTGCGCTGGCCCTGGATTCAATTCTGACGCATACCACTGACAACCGTGCCGCGCCGTTGAAACCACTGGGTTACGGCCCGTCCGACACCCGTATTGACACGGCACTGGTCCAGACCGCACGGTGATCCGCGGCACAGATCCCGAACCCGTTCCGTCCCGGAGGGACCCGCATGAGCGACGGCACACCGGCCGACCAGTTCTTCGACGCCGCGATCGGCCTGCTGCAGCGGGTCCGGGACGAGGAGGCGGAGACCATCGCGGCGGCCGGCACGCTGCTCGCCGACACCGTCGCCGCCGGCGGCCGCCTCTTCGCCTTCGGCGCCGGACACTCCTCGCTCGCCGCGCAGGACGTCGTCTACCGGGCGGGCGGCCTCGCCCTGATGAACCTGCTCGCCGCCCCCGGTCTCGTCGGCGTCGACGTGATGCCCGCCACCCTCGGCTCCCGCCTCGAACGCGTCGACGGCCTCGCCACCGCCGTCCTCGACACCTCCCCGCTCCGGGCCGGCGACACCCTCGTGATCATCTCCCTCTCCGGCCGCAACGCCCTGCCCGTCGAGATGGCCGTCGAAGCCCGCCGGCGAGGCGTCAACGTCATCGGCGTGACGTCCGTGGCATACGCCGCCCAGACCACGGCCCGGAATGCCTCCGGCACGTTCCTCAGGGACCACTGCGACGTCGTACTCGACTCGAAGATCGCCATCGGGGACGCCGAGCTGACCCTCGACACCATCCCGGCGCCCTTCGCGCCCGCCTCCACGGTCGTCACCAGCGCCCTGCTCCAGTCGGTCCTGGCCACCACCGCGGCCACCCTCGCCGACCGCGGCATCGAACCCCCGCTGCTGCGCTCCGGCAACGTCGACGGCGGCCACGAGTGGAACGCCCGCGTGTTCGAGGAGTACGGAGACCGGATCTTCTACCAGCGGTAGCCGGCAACTGCGTCCGACGGACCTCAGCGGTGGCCGGCGGCAGCCGCCCGGCGGACTTCAGCAGTGACCGCCATCGCCATCACCCGTCCGACAGACCTCAGTGACAGCCGCCGGCACCCGCACGACCGACCTCAGCGGCAATCATCCGCAGCCCCCTGCCGACGGACCTCAGCGGTCCCGCCCCAGCACCCCCGCCAGATCCAACGCCGCCGCGATCCGCACCGCCACGTCCTCCGCGTACACCGCGTCGGCCCGCTCGAACTGACTGCGCCCGCCCCCACGCAGAAACGTCACGACCCCCAGCGTCCGCCCCCGACTCCGCAACACCGCACACAGCGCGTGCACCACATCGGCGGGCCACTGCCGAGCCAGCGCCCACTCCCGCGCGGCCTCACCCCCGACCGCCCCCACACTCGCCCGCACCGACCCGGCCCGCTCCACGCACTGCAACGCCGGATGCCCCTGTCCGTACCGCACGGGCAACCCCGCCGCCCCCGTCAGCAGGCTCGGCCCCGGCGCCCCGGACGGCGTGGCCGCGACCCGCACCAGCCGCACGGGCCCCTCGAACTCCCCGTCCCCGACCGTCGCACCCCCCGCGACCCGGTCGATCAACGCATGATCGGCGAACCCGGCCAGCGCGAAGTCCAGATGAATCGTCGCCGCCTCCCCCGGGTCCTCGCACTCGCCCGCCGCCCGGGCCGCCCGGTGCAGCTGATTCGTCCGGAACCGCAGCAGCGACGCCTCCTGCTCCCCCTGCTTGCCCTCGGTGACGTCCTGGAAGAGCCACCCGACACCCAATGGCACCGGCTCCTCAGCGAGCGGAGAGGCCAGCCGTACGAAACCGCACCGCCAGCACCGCCGCTGCTCCCCCTCCGGCGTCCGCACACTCACCCAGATCTCGGCGGGCGCGGGCGGTGCCCCCTCCGCCAGCACATGCGTGAGCGCGCTCTCCAGCTCCTCCACACCCTGGGCGAGAAGCTCCCCGAGCGGCCGCCCCAGCGCGGACGTACGCCCGATGCCCAACGACCGCGCCGCATGCGCGTTCACCACAGCGGGCCGCAGATCGGCGTCGACCAGTACGACACCCCAGCTCGCGTCCTCGAACAACGCCTCGCTCAGGGCGATGGACCGCTCGAGATCGATCTGCGCATGCACCTCGCTGAAGGCGCAGTACACCCCGGCAGGCTTCCCATCAGGCCCCCGCACAGCCGCCGACTGCGTCCGTACGAGCACGCGCCCGCCGTCCTTGGTCAGCAGAGCGAACTCATGCACCTGCCGCCCGGGCGCCTCCATGGCGGACATCAGCCGCCCCTCGACCTCCTCGGCGTCGGCCTTGCGCACGGCCCACCCCGCGAACCCGTGCCGCCCCACCGCCTCGGCCGCGGTCCACCCCAGAATCCGCTCGGCCTCACGGTTCCAATGGGTGACGACGCCGCCCGCGTCGAACGCGCACAGCGCCGCGTCCATCCCGTCCAGCAGCGCGGCCAGCAGATCCGAGCCGTCAGGACCCACGGGGCCGGCCCTCTCGGGCTCCTCCGGCCCCAGCTCGTCGGTGGTCCCACTACGCCGAGAAGCACTCACCTGGACCCCCTGCCAAGCTGCGTCCGCACGTACGGCGCGCCGTCGCTCACTCGCAATCATCTAACTGGAACGTGACGCAGCACACACCGAGTTCCCACAAGATTGAAGGAATCGTTGTAAGCCGCCTCCGTCCCAGGATCAGCCCACTCCCAGCCGAAGATCAATCCAAAGATCGCTCTCACCGTCGAGCACATACCGCTCGACCTCGACAAACCCCCATTTCTCGGCCGCCCGCAGCCCGTCCTCATTGGCCGCCAGTACACAGGTCTCGATGCCCTCGGCCCCCAGCACACGCGCGTGCGTGAGCCCCCGCTCGTACAGGGCACCCCCGAACCCCCGCCGCCGAAACTCCGGCAACACACGCGCGATGACGGTCGCGACGGCCCCCTCTCCTCCCGGCGGCCGCACGGTCGAACACCCCACCAGCACATCCCCCAGGTAGGCGTTCTCCAGCCGATACCGGCCGAGCCGCTCCCGAGCCTCGTCGAGCGACATGGCGGCAGCCGGCACCACCACATTGTGGACATACCGCCACTCCTCCAGCATGTCCTCCCCGTGCACGGCCTCGATCCGCAGCCCCTGCCTTCCCCGCCGCCGCGCATACACCTCGATCTCGATCTTCATCCGAGGATCGGCCAGCCCGCACACCATCATGGTCGCCGCCGGCCGCACCTCCCCGAACACCCGCCGCAACACCGGCCAACAAGGCTCGAAGTCCCCCCGCTCAGGCACCAGATACCGCACCCGCACGACATCCCCGAACCCACACCCCGCCTCGGCGAGCGCCGCCCCGACGTTCCGCAGACACTGCTCGGCCTGCTCGACCACATCCCCGGAAATGGTCATCTCCGCATAGTCGAACCCCGTGGTCCCCGACACATGCACCCAGTCCCCGTCGACCACGGCCCGCGCATACCCGATCCGCTCCTCGAAGGTCGAACCACCGAGAATCGCCCGCCGCTCCACCTGCTGCTCTGTCATGCACAGAACGCTAATCGAGACACCGGTCCAGACCGCGTTGTCAGTGCCTGCTGCCACAGTTCCCTGCCATGAACACCGACGGCTTCTGGCACCTCATCGAGACGGCCCGCTCCCGTACAACGGCCGACCTGCCTTTCGACCAGGCACTGGTCGCCTTGCTTGCCTGCCGCTCCCGCCAGGAGATCCTGGAGTACGAGGAACGCTTCGACGCCCTGCACGACGCCCTCTACCGCTGGGACATCTGGGCCGCCGCCTACCTCATCGGCGGCGGCTGCTCCGACGACAGCTTCATGGACTTCCGCGCCGGGCCGATCGCCGAGGGACGTGACTGGTACGAGCGCGCAGCCGCCATACCCGACAGCCTCGCCAACCACCCCGAGGTCATGGCGGCAGCAGCCGACCTCGACAACCGCGCGATCTTTTACGAGGAGGTCAACTACAGCGCCGCCGAGGCCTACGAAGCCATCACCGGCGACGCGGACAGCTTCTACGAAGCCTGGGAGCAGTACGAGACCGACCATCCTGATCTCCCCTCCCCCGACACCGACATGGGCGAGGACTTCGATTTCGACGATCCGGAAGAGATGCTGGGACGGCTGCCGCGGCTGGCCGCACTCTTCCTCTAGCAGCAAGATCGGGCTCGTGGGAGGCAATTCAGCCCTCTTCTCACGAATGAGCGCATTCCGATGATTCGATCGCCCACACTCCACGTGGATCACTAGCGTGATCGGCATATACGAGAAGGGAGGTCACTCGCTCCTCCAGCCCAGGCCGGAACCTGCGATCAAGAGAGACCAGGCCGAGTGACCAGCCCAAGTCATCACGATCCGAGGATCAGGGAGGTGCCCCGATGACTACGTTTCCTGCAGGCGAGCAGACTCACCAGGCTGTGCTTCCTCAGCAGCCTGCTCTGGAATCCGTGGGAGCAGACACCCCTGGGAGGAGGGACGAAACGGCCCACGGACACCCCGCCACCGTGCGGGGCACCGGCAGGGAACATGGGCGAGGGGAGACCGACGGGCGCGGCACCAGGCCCCGTCGGCGTCACGCCAAGAACGCTGCCACGGCAGCGCGGGCGGCAGAGAACGGGAGCGGTGACGCTCCTGCGCATGAACAGACGTACACGGGTGGTGTGGGCGCGAGCAGGGTCTTCGTACTCTCCAAGGAAGGGCAGCCGCTCATGCCCTGTCACCCCGCCCGTGCACGGGAACTCCTGGCCAAGGGACGAGCCGTGGTCGTACGGCAGGTTCCCTTCGCGATCCGGCTCAAGGACCGCACGTTCGCAGAGTCAGAAATCGACGGCCTGCAACTGCGCATCGACCCCGGTTCCAAAGGCACCGGCCTCGTCCTCAGCGACGAGAAAAAGGAGGTCAACGGAGACGGCGTCACCGTCACCGTTCGCCGCGGCCTCGTCTCGGTCGAACTCCAGCACCGTGGTGATCAGATCCATCGGCGCATGCAACAACGCGCCGGATACCGGCACCGACGACGCTCAGCCAACTGCCGTTACCGCTCACCCCGTTCCAGCAACCGAACCCGCTCGGCCGGATGGCTGCCGCCTTCTCTACGCCATCACGTCGACACCGTCTTCTCCCAAGCCGCGCGCCTGTGTCGCTATACGCCCGTCACCGAGATCCATGTGGAAAGCGCCGCCTTCGACACGCACTCAATGAATACGGGCAGACCTCTGTCCGGATTCGAGTACACGCAAGGAACGCTCGCCGGTACCGACGCCCGCGCCTACCTGCACTCCACTTGGAACAGCGCGTGCGCCTATTGCGGCGCCACCGGCGTACCACTCAACGCCGAGCACATCAGCCCTCGTAGTCAAGGCGGGTCAAACCGTATCTCCAACCTCGTGCTCTCCTGCGTCCCCTGCAACAAGGCGAAGGGCACCACACCCGTCGAGGCTTTCCTCGCCGACCGCCCCGACCTCCTCGCAAAGGTCCTCCAGCAAGTCCGAGCGCCTCTTCAGGACGCCGCAGCGATGAACGCCACCCGGTGGCAACTACGGAGCGCGCTGTCGACTCTCGGTAGGCCCGTGTACGGCTGGACGAGTGCCCACACCAAGTCGAACCGCAGCTCCACGGGCCTGGAGAAGACCCACACCCTCGACGCACTGTCCGTCGGCCACCTGGACCACGAGGGCGGCGACGCGATGGTGCGCTTCCCCAGCCGAGTACTCGTCGTCAAGGCCACAGGACGTGGTTCCTACGCCCGCACGACCCCGGACCGATACGGATTCCCGCGGCTCCGGCGTGCCCGCGCCAAGCAGCACTTCGGATACGTGACGGGCGATCTCGTACAGGCCACCATGCCCACCGGCAACTGGGTCGGCACATGGACCGGCCGCATCTCCGTCCGAGCCAGGGGACAGCACAGCCTCACCACGCCCAGGGGTCGAATCAACGTCTCCCACTGGAATCTGCGGCTCCTCCAGCGGGGCGACGGATACGGGTACAGCACTCGCCCAGAACCCGTGCCGCCCGACTTCTCGAAAAACCGGTTGATCGGTGGTCGGACGGTTCCTAGTGTGTGGCTCACACCGAAGGGAGGTGATCGGGTAAATGAGTGAAACCCGGACGCGTGAGGTGACTGCGGGCTAGCGGCTCGCCACCACACCGAGTGCGGTGCCGGACCAGCGCGGGAAAGAACCGTGCAGCCGGCCCAATCCCAAGCAGTCACCCGACCCGCAAGCTCGCCGGTACGTCCGGCCGGCTCCCCCGTTTCGGCGGAGGGACCCAGAGCTTGCGGGTCGTCTGCGTTTGTGGGGACGCTGCCCTGACCACTTGTCGGCTCCGGCGTGATCAACGCCGAGTGGGGGCGCGGGGAACTGCGCGACCAGCCACAACCGGCCCGCAGTCGCCCGCGCTCCCGCGCCACCCCTCTCAATGGGCGATGCTGCCGTACCCCTCGATATCCTGCGGAGCCCGCACCCCCGGCCCCACATACCGCGCAGACGGCCGCACCAACCGCCCCGTCCGCTTCTGCTCCAGAATGTGCGCCGCCCACCCCGCCGTACGCGCACACGTGAACATCGACGTGAACATGTGCGCCGGCACCTCCGCGAAGTCCAGCACGATCGCCGCCCAGAACTCGACGTTCGTCGCCAGCACCCGATCCGGCCGACGCGCGTGCAGCTCCGCCAGCGCCGCCTTCTCCAGCGCCTCGGCCACCTCGAAGCGAGGCGCGCCCAGTTCACGCGCGGTGCGGCGCAGCACGCGCGCGCGTGGGTCCTCGGCGCGGTACACCCGGTGCCCGAAGCCCATCAGCCGCTCCCCCTTGTCGAGGGCCTGCTTGACGTACGCCTCGGCGTCCCCGGTCCGCTCGATCTCCTCGATCATGCCGAGGACACGGGACGGGGCACCGCCGTGCAGCGGCCCGGACATGGCTCCCACGGCTCCGGAGAGCGCCGCCGCCACGTCCGCGCCGGTCGACGCGATCACCCGGGCCGTGAAGGTGGACGCGTTCATGCCGTGCTCGGCGGCGGAGGTCCAGTACGCGTCGACGGCCGCGACATGCTTCGGGTCCGGCTCGCCCCGCCAGCGGATCATGAACCGCTCGACGACGGACTGCGCCTTGTCGATCTCGCTCTGGGGGACCATCGGCCGCCCCTGTCCGCGCGCGGACTGGGCGACGTAGGAGAGGGCCATGACGGCGGCCCGGGCGAGGTCCTCGCGGGCCTGCTCGGCGTCGATGTCGAGCAGCGGTTTGAGGCCCCAGACGGGCGCCAGCATGGCCAGCGCGGACTGGACGTCCACCCGGATGTCGCCGGAGTGCACGGGGATCGGGAACGGCTCGGCGGGCGGCAGGCCGGGGTTGAAGGCGCCATCGACCAGCAGCCCCCATACATTGCCGAACGAGACGTGACCGACCAGGTCCTCGATGTCGACGCCCCGGTACCGAAGGGCGCCGCCCTCCTTGTCCGGTTCGGCGATCTCCGTCTCGAACGCGACGACTCCCTCGAGTCCGGGTACGAAGTCGGACATCAGGCGGCTCCTAGTGATGTGTACGACGTGTGCCTATGAAGACGTGGCTTGGCGGCTCGGCCGCCGGATCCGCGGTCGGTCGTGCGACTCGCGGTCCTGGGTGGCCACCCTGGTGATGCCCCGTACGGCTGGTCACTCAACCGGAACGGCACCAGCACGATATCCCCGAGTGCCACTTTTGGGGAGACTGCGCGGCACTGAGTGCCATGTACTGACTCTTCGATGATGGCCGAGATGATGACCGACTTCATACCGAAGGGCACCTGTCCATGCGGCAAGATGACCGCGTGACCGACCGAGACGCCGTCCCCCTCAAGCCCGCCGCCATGCGCAAGCAGTACCGGGCCGAAGGGCTCGCCGAGTCCGATCTGGCCGCCACCCCGGTGGCACAGTTCGCGCGCTGGTTCGAGCAGGCCGCCATCGAGGCCCACCTCTTCGAGCCGAACGCCATGGTCGTCTCGACGGCGACCGCGGAGGGCCGGCCGAGTTCCCGCACCGTACTGCTGAAGGGCTTCGACGAACAGGGCTTCGTCTTCTACACCAACTACGACTCCCGCAAGGCCGGCGAGCTCGCCGAGAACCCGTACGTCTCGCTGCTCTTCCCCTGGCACCCCGTGGCCCGTCAGGTCATCGTCACCGGTATCGCCCGCCGCACGGGCCGCGACGAGACGGCCGCCTACTTCCGCACCCGCCCGCACGGCTCCCAGCTCGGCGCCTGGGCGAGCGCCCAGTCGTCGGTGATCCGCTCCCGCGCCGAACTCGACGCGTCGTACGCGGAGCTGGAGGCCCGCTACCCGGAGGGCGAGCAGGTCCCGGCCCCGCCGAACTGGGGCGGCTTCCGGGTCGCCCCGCAGGCGGTGGAGTTCTGGCAGGGCCGGGAGAACCGCCTCCACGACCGGCTGCGGTACGTGGCGGAGCCGGACGGGGGCTGGCGGGTGGAGCGGCTCAGTCCGTGACGGCGAGGTCGGGGTGCGGAGCCGGCCCGTCCCCCGGTCCGGAGCGGACGTCCTCCAGCGCCCCCTCCAGGATCTCCGCCCACTGTGCCACCACCCGTTCCCGCCGCCCCCCGTCGTCGGTGAGGAGGTTGGCGAGGCCCAGCCCGCGCGCCATGTCCAGCAGTCCCTGGACCGTCTCCCGAACCCCCGGCCGGGACTCGTCCGCGCCGAGCAGGTCCACGGCGATCCGGTGGGTCTCGCGGCCGACGCGGGCCTCCAGTTCGGTGACCCTGGGGCGGAGTTGGTCCTCGTTGGAGGCGGCGACCCACAAGTGGAGGGCCGCGCGGAACAGGGGGCCCGTGTAGAGGTCGACCAGGGCGGAGATCACCGCCCGGCGGTCGTCTGCGGCCGCGCCCTCGGGGAACAGGGCGCGGATGGCCGTGGAGCGCTCCTCGGCGACGTATTCGACGGCCGCCGTGAACAGGTCCTCGCGGGTCGGGAAGTGGTGTTGGGCGGCGCCCCGGGAGACGCCGGCGCGTTCGGCGACGACGGAGACCGTGGAGCCCGCCCAGCCGTGTTCGGCGAGACAGGCCACGGCGGCTTCCAGGAGGCGCTGCCGGGTCGCTCGGCTGCGGTCCTGTTTGGGAGTACGTTCCACACGGTCGCCGACCGTGCTCACAGCGCCCATGCGGGATCCCGTCGTTCCAGAAAGGCCGTCATGCCTTCGCGGGCCTGTTCGGAGGCGAACAGACGGGCCGAGAGCTCGGTGAGGTCGGCCGCGTCCCGGTCGAAGGCTTCCAGCACCCTAGCCGTGAGCAGCGCTTTCGTCTCGGCCAGGGCCTCGGGGGCGGCCCGGCGCAGGCCGTCGAGGAGGGGGTCCAGTACGGCGTCCACGTCGTCGCCGGCGGCGGTGAGCAGGCCGATGCGGGCCGCCTCGGGCGCCTCGAAGCGCTCTCCGGTGAGGTAGTAGCGGGCGAGGGCGCGGGGGTCCGTGCGGGGCAGCAGCGGCAGCGAGATGACGGCCGGGGCCACTCCGATCCGTACCTCGGTGAAGGCGAAGGTCGCCTCCAGTGACGCCACCGCCATGTCGCACGCCGCCAGCAGGCCCAGGCCGCCCGCCCTGACGTGACCCGTCACCCGGGCCACCACCGGTTTGCGCAGTTCGACGATCTGCCGCAGCAACCGCACCAGCCCGTCCGGATGCGGCGGGTCCCGCAGGTCCGCGCCCGCGCAGAACGTGTTTCCGGTGTGCGTGAGGACGATCGCGCGTACGTCGGTGTCCTTGGCGCAGTCCGCGAGCGCGTCGGCCAACTCGCCGACCAGGGCGGCGGAGAGGGCGTTGCGGTTGGCCGGGGAGTCGAGGCCGAGGGTCTCGACGCCGCGCGCGCGGGTACGTCCGATCAAGGTCATGTGCCCTCCTTGAGCGCCCGCAGTTCGCGGCGCAGGATCTTGCCCGAGGCGGCCCGGGGGACATCGTCGATGAAGGTGACCCGGCGGACGCGTTTGTAGGGGGCGACGCGTTCGGCGACGTACATCATGACCTCACCTTCGGAGAGGTCGGTGGCGGTGGGCTGGCGGACGACGTAGGCGTGCGGGACCTCGTTGTTGTCCTCGTTGTAGACGCCGATGACGGCCGCGTCCGCGATGCCCGGGTGGGTGAGCAGGAGCGCTTCCAGTTCCGCCGGGGCCACCTGGAAGCCCTTGTACTTGATGAGTTCCTTCACCCGGTCCACGACGAACAGCCAGCCGTCGCCGTCCACATGGCCGACGTCCCCGGTGTGCAGCCAGCCGTCCTCGTCGATCATCGCGGCGGTGGCGTCCGGCCGTCCCAGGTAGCCCTTCATCACCTGGGGGCCGCGGATGACGATCTCGCCGGACTCGCCGACGCCGAGGTCCTTGTCGGGGTCGTCGAGGGAGAGGATGCGCATCTCGGAGCCGGCGATGAGCTTGCCGACGGTGCCGGGAGGGGCGTCGCGCATGGCGGTGCGGGGGACCACGTGCGTGCCCGGCGAGAGTTCCGTCATGCCGTAGGCCTGGCCGACCGGGGGCAGCCCCAGGCGCCGGGAGCAGGCGGCGGCGAGTTCGGCGTCCAGGGGGGCGGCGGCACTGAGGATGTACTGCAGGGACGACAGGTCGTAGTGGGCGACCGCCGGGTGCTTGGCGAGGGCCAGGACGATCGGCGGGGCGACGTACAGGCCGGTGATGCGGTGGTTCTGGATGGCCGCGAGGAAGCTGTCGAGCTCGAAGCGGGGCAGCACGACGACGGTGGCGCCGAGCCTCAGAGGTGCGTTCATCAGGGCCGTGAGCCCGTAGATGTGGAAGAAGGGCAGGACGGCGAGGATGCGCTCGCCGGGGCCGCTCGGCATGAGGGGTTCGAGCTGGGCCAGATTGGTGGCTATCTGGCGGTGGGTGAGCATCACGCCCTTGGGGATGCCGGTGGTCCCGGAGGAGTACGGGAGGGCGGCGACGTCGTTCGCCGGGTCGATGTCGACCACCGGTTCGGGGGCGGCCGAGGCCAGCATGTCGATGAGGGACCGATGACCCGGCGCGCTGTCGCAGACGAAGATCTCCTCGACGCCGCCCGCGAGTTCGGCCGCCCGGCGCGCGGTCTGAAGGAGCGGCGACACGGTGACGATCCAACGGGCCGCCGAGTCCTTCAGCTGCTTGGCGAACTCCTCGGCGGTGGCCAGCGGGTGCGCGGTCGTGACGGAGGCACCCGCGCGCGTGGCCGCGTAGAAGGCGGTGGGAAAGGCGATGGTGTTCGGGCTGTGCAAGGCCAGTACGTCACCCTTGCGCACGCCTGCCTCCACGAGCGCGGCGGCGATACGGCGGTGGAAACGGTCGAGTTGTTCGTAGGTGAGGGTGGTGCCGTCGACTCCGTCGATCAGGGCGGGCACGTCACCGTACTCGGCGGCCCGACCGAGGACCGCGTCGTGGATGGGGAGTTCTACGGGCAGGACGTCTGCGTACTCGCTGCGGAACATCGTTCCTCCAAGGCGGCGGCCTAGTACGACTTGGGCAGGCCCAGGGTCTGGTGGGAGACGTAGTTGAGAATCATCTCCCTGCTCACCGGAGCAATACGAGCCACGCGCGCGGCCGTTATCAACGAGGCGAGCCCGAATTCCCGGGTGAGACCGTTTCCGCCGAGGGTGTGCACGGCCTGGTCGACGGCCCGTACGCAGGCCTCGCCCGCCGCGTACTTCGCCATGTTCGCCGCCTCACCCGCGCCGACGTCGTCCCCGAGGTCGTAGAGGGCCGCGGCCTTCTGCATCATCAGGCGGGCCAGTTCGAGGTCGATGTGTGCCTGGGCGAGGGGGTGGGCGATGGCCTGGTGGGCGCCGATGGGGGTGTTCCAGACGGTGCGGTCGCGGGCGTATGTGATCGCTTGCGCGAGGGCGTAGCGGCCCATGCCGATCGCGAAGGCGGCCGTCATGATGCGTTCGGGGTTGAGGCCGGCGAAGAGCTGGAGGAGACCGGCGTCCTCGTCGCCGACGAGGGCTTCGGAAGGGAGACGTACGTCGTCCAGGGTCAGCTCGAACTGCTTCTCCACGGCCTGGAGTTCCATGTCGATCTGGCGGCGGATGAAGCCGGGGGTGTCTCGGGGGACGATGAACAGGCAGGGCTTGAGGTGGCCGGTTCGGCCCTCTTTGTCGGACACGGTCTCGGTGCGGCCGACTATGAGGGTCGCGTCGGCTATGTCGACGCCGGAGATGAAGACTTTGCGGCCGGTGAGGAGCCAGTCGCCGGTGTCCGGGTCGCGGCGGGCCGTGGTGGTGATGCGGTGGGAGTTGGAGCCGGCGTCGGGTTCGGTGATGCCGAAGGCCATGGTGCGGGTGCCGTCGGCCAAGCCGGGGAGCCACTCCTGTTTCTGGGCGTCCGTGCCGAAGCGGGCGATCACCGTGCCGCAGATGGCCGGGGAGACGACCATCATGAGCAGGGGGCAGCCGGCTGCGCCCAACTCCTCTAGAACGATGGACAGTTCGGAGATGCCGCCGCCCCCGCCGCCGTAGGCCTCCGGCAGGTTGACACCGAGATAGCCCAGCTTGGCCGCTTCGGACCAGAGGGCTTCTCGGTCGTAGGTGCGCCCATGGCGTTTGCCGAGGGCGGACACGGCTGAACGGAGGGCCTTGTGTTCCTCGGTTTCCAACATGGCGCTCACTGATCCTCCTGAGAAACCTCGACCACGGCGAGCAGAGCACCCACCTGGACTTGACCACCGAGTACGGCGTGCAGGGCCGTCAGCGTGCCTGTGACGGGTGCTGAGATCTTGTGCTGCATCTTCATCGCCTCCAGCCACAGGAGGGGCTCTCCGGCCCGTACGGCGGCTCCTGCGGTCAAGCCGTCGGCCACCTTGACGACCGTTCCCGGCATGGGGGCCAGGAGGGAGCCGGGGGCATGCTGGGCCGTCGGGTCCGGGAAACGGGGCAGGGCCGTGAGGGCGGTCGATCCCACGTACACCTGGTCGCCGTACCGTGCCACCTCGAACTTCCGCTGCACGCCGTCCACTTCGAGTACGACGAGATCGGGGCCGGCCTGTACGACACGTACTCCGTCGGCCTCCAGGCCCCCGCGCCCATGCCCATACCGAACCTCGTGTTCCTCGCCCGCCCTCGCGTACCGCTTGGTCTGCGGCTGGGAGGGCAGGTTGCGGAAACCGCCGAAGCGGGAGGCGGCCAGGGCCTCGGAGAGGGCGGCGGCCAGGGGGGCGTGCGGGTCCGGGGCCGGCTCGGTCAGGGCGGCCAGGTGGCGGTCGTAGAAGCCCGTGTCCATGCGGGCGTTGGTGAACTCCTCGTGGCGGAGGGAGCGGACGAGGAGGTCGCGGTTGGTCGTCGGGCCGTGGATCGTCGCTCGTTCCAGGGCGCCCGCCAGCTTGCGCAGCGCCTCCGCGCGCGTGGGGGCGTGTGCGATCGCCTTCGCGAGCATCGGGTCGTAGTGGACGCCGATCGGGTCGCCGGACTCAAAGCCGGTGTCGAGGCGGATGCCCTCCGGGACCGTGAGGCGGTGCAGGGTGCCCGTCTGGGGGGTCCAGTCGGTCGCCGGGTCCTCGGCGTAGAGGCGGGCCTCCACGGCGTGGCCACGCGCGCGTGGAGGGTCGTTCTCCAGCGCCTCCCCCTCGGCGACGCGGATCTGCAGGGCCACCAGGTCGATGTCGAACACCGCTTCCGTCACCGGGTGTTCGACCTGGAGGCGGGTGTTCATCTCCAGGAAGTGCGCCCTTTCGCCCGCCACCAGGAACTCCACCGTGCCGGCGCCCACGTAGTCCACGGCGCGCGCGGCGCGTACGGCCAGCTCGTGGAGTTCTGCCCTGAGCCCCTCCGAGAGGCCTGGCGCGGGTGCCTCCTCGATCACCTTCTGG
This sequence comes from Streptomyces sp. NPDC001617, assembly GCF_053596855.1. Lineage (NCBI taxonomy): Bacteria > Bacillati > Actinomycetota > Actinomycetes > Kitasatosporales > Streptomycetaceae > Streptomyces > Streptomyces sp. NPDC001617. Next base: position 54,803 of record NZ_JBSFHA010000020.1, on the reverse strand, counting down.
TGGCGGCGCTGGAGCGAGCAGTCGCGGGTGCCCAGCGCCCAGACCGTGCCGTGCGCGTCCGCCAGGACCTGCACCTCCACATGGCGGCCGCCCTCCACGTACGGCTCGACGAACACCTCCCCGTCCCCGAAGGCGCTCGCGGCCTCGGCGCGCGCGGCCTCCAGTGCGGCGCTCAGCTCCTCAAGGCGGCGCACGATCCTCATCCCGCGCCCCCCGCCGCCCGCGGCCGCCTTCACCAGCACCGGAAGGTCGGACTCGGTCACCTCGGCGAGGGGCGCGAGCCCCATCAGCTCCTTGGCGCGCGTCTTGGACGCCATCGCCTCGATCGCCTTCGGGGGCGGACCGATCCAGGTCAGCCCCGCGTCGACGACCGCACGGGCGAAGTCGGCGTTCTCGGAGAGGAAGCCGTAACCGGGGTGCACGGCGTCCGCGCCGGCGGCGACGGCGGCCTTCACGATCAGGTCGCCGCGCAGGTACGTCTCGGCGGGCGCCTCGCCCGGCAGCCGTACCGCCGTGTCGGCCACGCGCGCGTGGAGCGCGTGCTGGTCGGCGTCCGAATACACCGCGACCGTCCGGATTCCCGCCTCACGGCAGGTCCGGAAGATCCGGCAGGCGATCTCGCCCCGGTTGGCCACGAGGACAGAAGCAATCACTGGATCCCTCACATCCGGAAGACGCCGAAGCCGCCGCGCGCACCCTCGTACGGCGCCGTGTGGATGGCCGACAGACACAGGCCGAGGACCGTACGGGTGTCGCGCGGGTCGATGACGCCGTCGTCGTAGAGCCGCCCGGACAGGAACAGCGGCAGCGACTCGGACTCGATCTGCTGCTCCACCATGGCGCGCAGGGCGGCGTCCGCGTCCTCGTCGTACGGCCGCCCCTTCGCGGCCGCCGACTGCCGGGCGACGATCGACAGCACGCCGGCGAGCTGCTGGGGGCCCATGACGGCCGACTTGGCGCTGGGCCAGGCGAAGAGGAAGCGGGGGTCGTAGGCGCGACCGCACATGCCGTAGTGCCCGGCGCCGTAGGAGGCGCCCATCAGGACGGACAGGTGCGGGACGCGGCTGTTGCTCACCGCGTTGATCATCATCGCGCCGTGCTTGATGATCCCGCCCTGCTCGTACTCCTTGCCGACCATGTAGCCGGTCGTGTTGTGGAGGAACAGGAGCGGGATGTCCCGCTGGTTCGCCAACTGGATGAACTGTGCCGCCTTTTGGGACTCCTCGGAGAACAGGACTCCCTGGGCGTTCGCCAGCACGCCGATCGGATAGCCGTGGAGGGTGGCCCAGCCGGTCGTCAGGCTCGTCCCGTAGAGGGGCTTGAACTCGTCGAAGTCGGAGCCGTCGACGATCCGGGCCACGACCTCGCGCGGGTCGAACGGCACCTTCAGATCGCCGGGGACGATGCCAAGGAGCTCTTCGGCCGCGTACTTGGGCGGCTCGGCGCGTCCCGGATCGCCGTACGCCTTGCGGTGGTTGAGGCGGGCGACCACGCGGCGCGCCTGCCGCAGCGCGTCCCGCTCGTCCACGGCGAAGTAGTCCGCGAGTCCCGACACGCGCGCGTGCATCTCCGCGCCGCCCAGGGACTCGTCGTCGCTCTCCTCGCCGGTCGCCATCTTCACCAGGGGCGGACCGCCGAGGAACACCTTCGCGCGCTCCTTGACCATGATCACGTGGTCGGACATGCCGGGGATGTAGGCACCCCCGGCCGTCGAGTTGCCGAAAACGACGGCGACGGTCGGAATCCCGGCGGCGGAGAGCCGCGTGATGTCACGGAAGATGGCGCCCCCGGGGATGAAGATCTCCTTCTGGGACGGCAGATCCGCGCCGCCCGACTCCACCAGGCTGATGCAGGGCAGGCGGTTGGCGAGCGCGATGTCGTTGGCGCGCAGGGCCTTCTTCAGCGACCACGGGTTGCTGGCGCCGCCACGCACCGTCGGATCATTGGCGGTGATCAGGCACTCCACGCCCTCGACGACCCCGATGCCGGTGACGAGGGAGGCGCCGACCGTGTAGTCGCTGCCCCAGGCGGCCAGCGGCGACAGCTCCAGGAACGGTGTGTCCGGGTCGAGGAGCAGCTCGATGCGTTCCCGGGCGAGCAACTTGCCGCGCTTGCGGTGCCGTTCGACGTACTTCTCGCCGCCGCCCGCGAGCGCCTTGGCGTGCTCGGCGGTCAACTGGTCCAGCTTGCCGAGCATGGCCTCGCGGTTGGCCCGGTAGTCCGAACCGGCCGTGTCCAGAGCGGAGTTGATGACGGTCACAGCAGGGCCTCCGGGATGTCCAGGTGGCGGGAGCGCAGCCATTCGCCGAGGGCCTTGGCCTGCGGATCGAAACGGTGCTGGGCGGCGACGCCCTCGCCGAGGAGGCCCTGCACCACGAAGTTCAGGGCCCGGAGGTTCGGCAGGGCGTGCCGGGTGACGGTCAGGTCGGCCGTCTCCGGAAGGAGTTCGCGCAGCCGGGCGACGGTGAGGGCGTGCGCCAGCCAGCGCCAGGCCTCGTCCGTCCGCGCCCAGACGCCGATGTTGGCGTTCCCGCCCTTGTCGCCACTGCGGGCGCCGGCGAGGAGGCCGAGGGGGCCGCGACGGGTGGGCCCGGCCGGTAGCGGCTCGGGGAGTGACGGCTCCGGAAGATCGTCGAGTACGAGCGTGTCGTGGGCCTGCGGCACGGGGACCGGGCGCCCGTCATGGAGGACGGCCCTGTGGTCGACGGCGCCATGGGGGACGTACACATCCTCGAAGACCCCATAGGGCGAGCCCTTTCCAGGTGGCGCGAGCACATGGAAGCCGGGGTAGCTGGCCAACGCCAGTTCCACGGCGGCCCCGCTCAGCGCCCGCCCGACGACCCGCTCGTCCGCGTCCCGTACGACGAGCCGCAGCAGCGCGCTCGCCGTCTCCTCGGTCGGGGCGTCGGCCCGATCGGTGCGGACGAGGTCCCAACGGACCTCCGCAGGGCGTGACTTGGCCTGCCCAAAGGCGTCTTCCATCTGGTCCCGCACCAGCGCCGCCTTGGCCTCGATGTCGAGGCCGGTGAGGACGAAGGCGACCTCGTTGCGGAAGCCGCCGAGGCGGTTGAGGCCGACCTTGAGGGTGGGGGGCGGGGCCTCGCCGCGTACGCCGTCGATACGGACGCGGTCGGGGCCGTCCTGGGTGAGGCGGACGGTGTCGAGGCGGGCGGTGACGTCGGGGCCGGCGTACCGGGCGCCGCCTGTCTCGTACAACAACTGCGCGGTCACCGTGCCGACGTCGACGAAGCCGCCGGTGCCGGGGTGTTTGGTGATGACGCAGCTGCCGTCCTCGTGGAGCTCGGCGAGGGGAAAGCCGGGCCGCCGCACCTCACGCGAACCCTCGGTGAAGAAGGCGTAGTTGCCCCCGGTGGCCTGCGTCCCGCACTCCAGGACATGTCCGGCGACGACGGCACCCGCGAGGCGGTCGTACTCCCCCGGCTGCCAGCCGAAGTGGGCGGCGGCGGGCCCGGTGACCAGCGCCGCGTCCGTCACGCGCCCGGTGACGACCACGTCCGCGCCGGCCCGCAGGCACTCGGCGATCCCGAAGCCGCCGAGGTAGGCATGGGCGGCGAGGCTGTCCGGACAGCGGGCCTTGAGGTCGTCGCCCTCGACGTGGGCGACGCGGACGGGGAGGCCGAGGCGGTCCGCCAACCGCCGTACGGCGTCGGCGAGTCCGGCCGGGTTGAGTCCGCCGGCGTTGGTGACGACCTTGACCCCGCGCTCATGGGCCAGCCCGAGGCACTCCTCCAACTGGCGGAGGAAGGTGCGGGCATACCCGGCGCCAGGGTCCTTCAGCCGGTCCCTTCCCAGGATCAACATGGTCAGTTCGGCGAGGTAGTCGCCGGTGAGGACGTCCAGTTCGCCGCCGGTGAGCATCTCGCGCATGGCGTCGAAGCGGTCGCCGTAGAAGCCGGAGGCGTTGCCGATGCGGAGGGGTGGCGTCATGAGGTGCCTCCCTTCGGCGGGCGCCCGCCGCCGGACGGGCCCGCGAAGGCCTGGGCGATGTCGAGCCAGCGGTCGGCGTTCTCCCCTTCGGCGCGCAGAGCGAGGTCGTCGCGGTGGGCGCGCTGGGTGACGAGGAGGCAGAAGTCGAGGGCGGGGCCGGTGACGCGCTCGTCGGCGTCCTCGGGGCCGTAGATCCACATCTCGCCGGAGGGAGCGGTGAGTTCGATGCGGAACTCCTCGAACGGCGGGGTCAGTCCGTTCACCCCGAAGGCGAAGTCCCGGGTGCGGACGCCGAGTCGGGCGATGTGGCTCAGCCGGTCGGTGGGGGTGCGGGTCACGCCCAGCGCGTCCGCCACGTCCAGGCCGTGGGCCCAGGTCTCCATGAGGCGGGCGGTGGCCATGGAGGCGGTCGACATCGGCGGGCCGTACCAGGGGAAACGGGCGCCGGGGGGTGCGGCGCGGAGGGCCTCCGCCAGTGCGTCGCGGCCGGCCCGCCAGTCCGCGAGCAGCTGGTCCGGCGGCTTGGCGGCCCCCTCCTCCGCACCGTTGTCCACGAAGTCCCCGGGCTGGGCCAACGCCTTCTCCAGCTGGCGGGAGAAGGCGTCCGTGTCGGTCACCGCCAGCAGGGAGGAGTGGTCGGTCCAGGCGAGGTGCGCGATCTGGTGAGCGACGGTCCAGCCGGACGCGGGGGTGGCGAGCGCCCACCGCTCCGGGCTCAACTCGGCCACGAGCAGGTCGAGTTCCTCGCTCTCCGCACGCAGGTCGTCGATGACGGGCGTCGGGTCAGCCATGGGGCGAGCATGGCAGGTGGTGCAGAAACAAGCAAGCGTGCTTGCATTAATTTGTGACGCGAGGGTGCGTTCGTCAGCTCCGACTGGGTCTCCATGGCTTGCCCCGCTCGGCGTACGTCGAACAAGGTGGTGATCAGCAGTGCTTCATGGATGCGAGAGGACCCCATGTCCGCCGACACCCTGTACGAGATCCTGGACGACCGCTTCCGTACCGGACGCTGCACGAGCGGCGATCAGAGGTTGGAGGTGCTGTACAGCGGGTGCCGGTGGGCCGAGGGGCCGGTGTATGTGCCGGCCTGGCGGCAGGTGGTCTGGAGCGACATTCCGAATGATCGGATCCTGCGCTGGGACGAGACCACCGGCGCCGTCGGCGTCTTCCGTGAACCGGCCGGGAACAGCAACGGCAACACGCTCGACCCGCAGGGCCGCCTGGTCAGCTGTGAGCAGGGCAACCGCCGGGTCACCCGCACCGAGCACGACGGCACGGTGACGGTCCTGGCCGAGCGCTTCCAGGGCAAGCGGCTCAACAGCCCGAACGACAGCGTCGTACGCTCCGACGGCACCGTCTGGTTCTCCGACCCGGACTTCGGGATCATCAGCGACTACGAGGGCCACCGCGCCGAGTCCGAGATCGGCGCCTGCAACCTCTACCGCATCGACCCGGCGACCGGCGAGGTGCATCTCGCCGCCGACGGCCTCGACGGGCCCAACGGCGTGATCCTGTCCCCGGACGAGAAGCGGCTGTACGTCTCCGACACCCGCGCCGCCCGTGTCCTCGCCTTCGACGTCCACGCCGACGGCGCGCTCACCGGCCGCAAGGTCGCCGCCGAGGCGCCCGCCGGCGTCCACTTCGACAACATCCGCCTGGACGACGCGGGCCGCCTGTGGGTCGCCGCCCTCGACGACGGCGTCCACTGCTACGACCCCGACGGCACCCTCATCGGCCGCCTCCGCGTACCCGACCGGGCCTCCAACATCACCTTCGGCGGGCCGAAGAACAACCGCCTGTTCATCACCGCCGGCACCACGCTGTACTCGCTGCTGATGTCCGTGACGGGAGTGCCCCGCATCTCGGCCCGACCATCCTGATCGGGGTCGTCAGGGCAGTCAGGGCGATTCAGGATGACGCGAGGTCGGTGCCCTTCGCCTTCGCCCGGCCCACCTGCGTCCGCACCGCCCCCATGCTCGCGCCGATGACCAGCGCGATCGCCGCGGCCTGCATCAGGGACAGCGCCTGGCCCAGGATCAGGAAGCCGGCCGTCGCCGCGAGGGCCGGCTCCAGGCTCATCAGGATCGCGAAGGTGGAGGCGGGGAGGCGGCGCAGGGCCAGGAGTTCGAGCGTGTACGGCAGCACCGACGACATGATCGCCACCGCCGAGCCCAGCGCGATCGTCACGGGGTCGGTCAGCTTCGCCCCCGATTCGGCGACGCCGAGCGGCAGCATCAGCAGCGCGCCGACCGCCATCGCCAGCGCCAGCCCGTCCGCCTGTGGGAACCGTCGCCCCGTACGCGCGCTGAACACGATGTACGTCGCCCACATCGCCCCCGCCGCCAGTGCGAAGGCCACTCCGACGAGGTCGAGGGCGGCGAAGCCGCCGCCGCCCAGGAGGAAGACGCCGGTGAGGGCCAGTCCGGCCCAGACGAGGTTGATCGCGCGGCGGGAGGCGAGGACCGAGAGGGTGAGGGGGCCGAGGACTTCCAGGGTGACCGCCGCACCCAGGGGGATGCGGTCGACCGCCTGGTAGAAGAGGCCGTTCATCGCGCCCATGGTGGCGCCGAAGGCGATCACCGTGCCCCAGTCGGTGCGGGAGTGGCCGCGCAGACGGGGGCGGCAGACCAGCAACAGCACCACGGCCGACGCCAGGAGGCGGAGGGTGACGACGCCCAGCGCGCCGGCCCTCGGCATCAGGCTCACCGCCAGTGCCGCGCCGAACTGCACCGAGATGCCGCCCGCCAGCACCAGACCGACCGGGCCGAGAGAGCCCCGGTGGTGCGGGGTCGCGTTGCCGGCGGCGGTGGCGGACGGCGCCACTGACGAGGTGGTACTGGGGGTGGTCACGGGCGGTCCAGGGGCTCGGCTCGGGGTTCGTTCATCGTGATGCACTGCCAAGTTCAGAGTAATGGACTCGGTCAGGCGTGTGAACCCGTTTTGCGGCTGTCCTGAATCGCGGACTCGGGGTGCTGGACTCGGGGTGCTGGACTCGGGCGTCAGATGCCCGGCCAGGGCTCCTCGTCGCGGAAGAGGGGGCGGCCGTCGGGGAGGGACGTGACGTAGGAGGGCTCGGGGGTCGTGAACGCCGGTTCCTGGTAGCCGTAGGACTGGGCGGCGTAGGGGTCGTACGTCTGCTGCGGCTGTGCCTGCCAGGCCGTCGCCGTCCCGTAGCCCTCGTACATGTAGACCGTCTGCGCCTGAGCCGCGACCGGCTGCTCCCTCTCCACTTCCACGAACAGCGGCATCCGCAGCTCGCCCGTGTCCATCACCGCGTTGTTCTGCGAGCGGTGGAGGCGCGCGTACGCCCCGCCGCGAGCCAGCAGTTCCTCGTGGCGGCCGGTCTCGACGATCCGGCCGCGGTCGACGACCAGGATGCGGTCGGCGTCGGGGGCGAGGTTGAGGTCGTGGGTGATCATGATGGTCGTACGGCCGGCCATCAGACGGCGGAGGGGTTTCACGACCCGGCGGGCGGCCATCGCGTCCAGGCCCGTCGTCGGTTCGTCGAGGACCAGGACCGGTGCGTCGCGCAGGATCGCACGGGCGATGGCGAGGCGCTGGAGCTGACCGCCGGACAGGCGGGCCGAGTTGGGGTCGACCTTGGTGTCGTAGCCCTCGGGGAGCCGCAGGATGAACTCGTGCGCGTCGGCCGCCCTCGCCGCGTCCTCGATCGCCTGTTCGCTGGCGCCGGGGCGGCCGCAGGCGATGTTGGCGCGGACGGTGTCGTGCAGGACGAGGGTCTCCTGGGGGAGCAGGGTGATGTATTCGCGCAGGCGGGCGAGGGGGAGGTCGCGGACCGGTACGCCGTCCAGCAACACCTCTCCCGCGTCCGGGTCGTAGAACCTCAGCAGCAGCTTCGAGACCGTCGACTTGCCCGCGCCGCTCGGGCCCGTGACGATCACGAGTTCGCCGGGGTCGACCGTGAAGGACAGGCCCTGGAGGGCGAGGGTGTCGGCGCCGGGGTAGGTGAAGGTGGCGTCACGGACCTCGACCGTGCCGTCGGGGCGGCCGATCTCGGTGCCGCCGTGGCGGGGGTCGTCGACCGACGGGCGTACGTCGAGGATCTCGATCAGGCGCTCGGCTCCGGCGGTCGCCGCGGTGACCGTCAGCCCGAGTTGGGCGAGGCCGCGGACCGGCGGGTAGAGGTAGCCGAGGAAGGCGGCGAAGGCGAGGAGCTGGCCGAGGGTCATCCGGCCCGTCGAGATCTCCCAGGCGCCGATGCCGATCACCGCGAGCACACAGACCGTCTCGATGACGGCCACGAGCTGCTCGTAGGCCTCGTTGAGGCGGGTGGAGCGGACCGAGGCGCGGAACCAGGCGTTCGCCTCCTCGCTCAGGCGCCGGCGTTCGGCGTCCCGGCGGTCGTAGGCCTGGGTGAGGACGATGTTGGAGAGGGATTCCTCGACCACGGAGGTGATGGCGCCGTCGGCGACCCGGCCCTCGCGCGAGACGTCCTTGATGGAGCCCGAGAAGCGGCGGGCCGCCAGCCAGAAGAGGGGGGCCAGGACGAAGGTCGCGGCGGCCAGGTCCCAGCGCAGCCAGAAGGCGGCGACCGCGTAGAAGAGGGCGGAGAAGGCGGCGGAGGCCGCGCCGACCAGGCCCGACACGACCATCGTCTCGATCGACTCGACGTCACCGGTCAGCCGGGACAGCAGGTCGCCCTGGCGGTGGTTCTGGAAGAAGTGCGGGGGCAACTTCTGTACGTGGTCGAAGACATGCTCGCGCAGTCTCATCACGAAGCGTTCGGTGGCCCAGGCGGCGAGGGAGTTGCCGGCGTACGCGACGATCGCGCCGACCACCGCCATGCCCAGCCACTTCGCGGCCGGGGTCCAGAAGGCTGCCAGCGAACCCTTCTGCAGGGCGTTGTCCGTGAGGTCGCTGAAGACCAGGATGGCCTCGGTCTCGGCGAGCGCGGCGAGGACCGTGCACACCCAGACGAGCACCAGCCACTTTCTGAGACCCCTGGTCAGCGGCCAGAAACGGCGGAATGCGGTGCGGGCGGGAATGGTGGGGGTGCCGTATTCGAATTCATCATCCTCGTCGTCTTCCTCATAACCCGACGAGGGATTTACTTCGTCTTCACGCATGACTATTCCCCTCCGCTCTCTCCCCGTTCACGGGAATTCCACGCCGGAATCCCACGAATGAGAGGGCCGACGGCAGGCGTCGGCCCTCTTCAGCGCTCACTCAGTTGTCGTCACCGGGGATCGGCTTCGGCACCGGGGGCTTGGGGTGCTTCTTCTTCGGCTTCGGCGGGGGCGGGGGAAGCTGCTTGTTCTTGGGCTTCGGGGGCAGCGGGGCCAGCTTCTTGAGGCTCATTTCCGACTCCTTGGTTCGCACTGTACTTGTGATGTCGGTCTTGCTGAATTCCGCGTCCGGAACCCGACAACCAAGAACCTACACGCCCCGGAACTCAAAGAACGGCAAAGTCGGCGAGCCAATGGCAAACAAGCGCTGTGAAAACCTATGTGAAACCTGAGCGAGGCCGCCGAACCTGAGAGTTCTCTTATGAACCTGAGAGTCAGCTTATGAAACCGCGAGGTTTCAGCGACGCGCCATGCGGAGGAGGTCGGGGGTCGTCACGAAGGAGCCGCCGGCCTGGACGGCCACGCGGCCGAGTTCAGTGGGTTCAGTGGTCATGGTCGTCCTGCCCGGGGGCGGTGTCGGTGTTCCCCAGGGCCCTCTTCGCCCAGGGTCGGTGTGCCCATGGGCGGTCTTCCTCGGGTCCCGGTTCCCCCAGCGCCTCCGCCAGTACCTCCGCCAGATGCCGTCCCCGCACCCCGGCCAGCTGCTCCAGCTGTGTCCGGCACGAGAAGCCGTCCGCCAGGACCACCGCTCCTTCCGGCGCCTCCCGAACGGCCGGCAGCAGCTGCTCCTCCGCACACTTCGCCGACACCTCGAAGTGCCCTTTCTCGAAGCCGAAGTTGCCCGCGAGGCCGCAGCAGCCGCCCGCCAGCTCCCCGGTGAGCCCGGCCGCCTCGCGCAGGCGCCGGTCGGGGACGTCACCGAGGACCGCGTGCTGGTGGCAGTGGGTCTGGCCGGTCACCGGGCGGTCGAGGGTGGGGGGTGCCCAGTCGGGGGCGTACTTCTCCAGCGCCTCCGCGAAGGTCACGACCGCCCCGGCGAGGCGGGCCGCCCGCGGGTCGTCGTGCAGCAGCTCGGGCAGGTCCGTACGGAGAGCGGCCGCGCAGCTCGGCTCCAGGACCACGAACGCCGGGACGTGATCACCCAGCCTGGGGTCCAGGAAGAGGTCCAGCAGGTCGAGGGTGCGGCGCAGCACCGTGCGGGCGCGGTCGAGTTGGCCCGTGGAGATGTACGTCAGTCCACAGCAGACGCGGACCCTGCGGGACGTCAGGGGATTCGCGCTGTACCCCCACGTCTCCTCCTCGGGAGAGTGCTCCACCTTCCACTTCATCCCTGGCGTCTCCATCACCGACATCCCGGCCGCCTCCAGCACCCGCAGGGCCGCCTTGCCCACGTCCGGTGCGAAGTGCTCGGTGAAGGTGTCGGGCCACAGGGCGACGAAGGGCGGGAGGTCGTCGTCCTCGTCGTCCTCCTCCTCGTCGTCGTCGATCCCGCCCTCCGGCAGGGACTCCACGGCCTCGTCCTCGTCGTCGTCCTCGTCCGCGGCGCGGAACCACGGACGGCGGCCCGGTCGACCGTCCTCCTTCATCTCGGCCAGCAGCCGCCGCACCTGCGCCTTCGTCCTCCTCCTCCACCACCGGCTGAACGTCTCCGCCGCCACCCGCGGCAGCTCCCGCTCGGGCGCGATCCCGCCCAGCCGCTTGGCGAGCGCGGCCAACGGGCCCACGGAAGCAAGGGAGTTGACCAGTCCCGCCGCCCGCATGCGGGTCACCCAGCGCAGCCACATCGGCAGCCACCCCATGCTGTAGTGCGCGGCCGGGCGGCGCCGTCCCTCGTAGTGGTGGTGCAGGAACTCCGCCTTGTACGTGGCCATGTCGACCTCGACCGGGCAGTCGGAGCGGCACCCCTTGCAGGACAGGCACAGGTCGAGGGCGTCCCGGACCTCCGTGGACCGCCAGCCGTCGGTGACCACCTCACCCGCGAGCATCTCGTGCAGCAGCCGGGCACGCCCGCGCGTGGAGTGCTGCTCCTCGCCGGTCGCACGGAAGGAGGGGCACATGACCGATGCGCCGGCGGCGGATGTCGTACGGCATTTGGCGACCCCCACACAGCGCCGGACCGCCGCCGAGAAGTCGCCGCCGTCGGTCGGGTAGCCGAAGGCGACGTCGACCGGTTCGCGGGGCAGGACGGAGAAGCGGAGGTTCGAGTCCAGGGGGGATGGGCGCACCAACATCCCGGGATTGAGGAGGTCGTCCGGGTCCCAGACGGCCTTCGCCCGCTCGAAGAGGGCGACGAGTTCGGGGCCGTACATCTTCGGGAGCAGTTCGGCCCGCGCCTGCCCGTCCCCGTGTTCCCCGGAGAGCGAGCCGCCGTGGGCCACGACCAGTTCGGCGAGTTCCTCGGAGAAGCGCCGGAAGCGGGCGATGCCCGGCTCGGTGAGCAGGTCGAAGTCGATGCGGACGTGGATGCAGCCGTCGCCGAAGTGGCCGTACGGGGTGCCGCGCAGCCCGTGCGAGGTCAGCAGGTGCCTGAACTCCCGTAGATACGGTCCGAGTCGCTGCGGTGGCACCGCGCAGTCCTCCCAGCCGGGCCAGGCCTCGGAGCCGTCCGGCATCCGCGTCGCCGTACCGCTGGCGTCCTCCCGGATGCGCCACAGTGCCCGCTGTCCGGCCGGGTCGGTGACGACGAGGGAGTCGAGGACGTCGGCGGCCCGCACGATCGCCTCCGCACGCGCGCGTGCCTCACCCTCCGCGTCACCGCCCGTCTCCACGAACAGCCAGGCCCCACCCCTGGGCAGCCCGGTGCCCCCGGACGGCACCAGGTCCGCCGCCATCCCCTCCACGGTGAGCGGCCGGTGCGGGAGCAGACCGGCCGCGGCCTCCGCGGCGGCGCCCTCGTCGGCGTACCCCAGCACGGCGAGCGCACGGGCGCGGGGGGCCTCGACGAGTCGTACGACGGCTTCGGTGAGGACTCCGAGCGTGCCCTCGGAGCCGCAGAACGAACGGGCGACATCGGCGCCCTTCTCCGGCAGCAGGGCGTCCAGCGCATAGCCGGAGATACGGCGGGGCAGATCGGGAAAGCCGGTGCGCAGGCGTGCCAACTCGCCCTCCACCAGGGCCCGCAGGCCCTCCGGCGCGCCCGCCCAGTCCGGTCCGAGCCGCAGCGGCTCGCCGCGCGCGGTGACGACGTCCAGCGCGCGCACGCTGTCCGCCGTCGTGCCCCAGGCCACCGAGTGGGAGCCGCAGGAGTTGTTGCCGATCATGCCGCCGAGCGTGCAGCGGCTGTGGGTGGAGGGGTCGGGGCCGAAGCGCAGGCCGTGCGGGTCGGCGGCCTCCTGGAGGCGGTCCAGGACCAGGCCGGGCTGGACGACGGCGGTGCGGGCGTCCGGATCGAGCGAGACCAGGCGGTTCATATGGCGGGTGAAGTCCAGGACGACACCGGTGCCGGTCGCCTGCCCCGCGATCGACGTGCCCCCGCCCCGGGCCACCACCGGCACCCCGCGCTCCCGGCACACCGCCAGCACGGCCGCCACGTCGTCCGCGTCCCTGGGCGCGACCACCCCCAGCGGGACGCGTCGGTAGTTGGACGCGTCCATGGTGACCAACGCCCGGGACGTGACGTCGAACCCGACCTCGCCCCGGACGGCCCTGCGCAGCTCCGCCTCGAGATCCGTCATGCCCCCAGCATGCATCCCACCACTGACAGTGACGACTCCTCTGTCCGCGGCAGTCCCGCGAAGCGGCCGCCGGAGTCCCCGGAAGCGGCCGTCGGAATCTGTGAACGGATGCGGAACCTTCCCAATACGATCACGAACTCCCATATAGTGACGGCCAGTTGAGCAACAGGTGTCTCTTCTCGCTCAGGACACGGATCGCTCAGGCACGGACAAGGACGACCGAGGACCCCTACCGAGGACCGACTCATGACCGCCCCCCTCCAGCCCGGCGAACGTCCCTCCTTGCGCGCCCTCGCGCCCGTCCCGCTGCTCACCGCCGTGCTGGCCGTGCTCGCGGTGGCCGGTGCGGTGGCTCGCGTACCGGACTCGGAGCGGGTTCCGCTGGCCCTCGGCGGGGGTGCCGGCGCGCTGCTGCTGTGCGCGGCCGTCGCGGTGGCCACGCACGCGTACCAGACGGCCCGGATCGCGCGACGGCGCCTGGAGGCGGTCACCGCGGACACCGGGCGGCTGCTGCAGGACCGGATCCGGCAGAGCGCGGAGTTCGACCAGGAGCGGGTCCGGCTGACCGAGGAACTGACCCGTGAGCGGGCCCGGTCGGCGGCCGAACTCGCCCAGGAACGGCACCGGTTGACGGCCGGGTTCACGGAGGAGCGGGGTCGGCTGACGGCCGAGTCGGCCGCGGAGCGTGCCCGGCTGACCGGCGAACTGGCCGCGGAGCGTGCCCGGCTCACCGCCGAGAACGCCCGCCTCGCCGAGCAGGCGCGTCGGGCCGACCACGACCGCGCCACCGCCGTCTCGGCCACCGCCAACGCCGCCGGCCGGATGCAGGCCCTGGCCACCGGGATGCTCGCCGACCTGCGCGCCATGGAGGAACGGCACGGCGACGAGGACGTCCTCGCCGACCTGCTCCACCTCGACCACCGCACCGCGCAGGCGGGTCGGCTCGCCGACTCCGTCGCGGTCCTGACCGGGGCGCGTTCCGGGCGCCGTTGGGCCCGCCCCATCGCCATGGAGTCGATCATGCGCGGGGCGATGGGCCGGATCAGCGGCTACCAACGCGTGCGCGTGCACTCCGCCTGCGAGGCTGCCGTGGCCGGGCACGCCGCCGAAGGCGTCATGCACGCCCTCGCCGAACTCCTCGACAACGCGGCCAACTTCTCGCCGCCGACCGCCGAGGTGCACGTCTACGTCGAGGAGGTGCCGGCCGGTGTCATCGTCTCTGTCGAGGACAGCGGCCTGGTCATGGGTGACGTCCAGCTCCGCCGCGCGGAGAGGGCCGTGGCGGGCGACACGGAGGGACTCGGCGGCCTCACCGGCACCCGCCTCGGCCTCGCGGTCGTGGGCCGCCTGTCCCGCAAGTACGGCCTGAAGGTGTCCTACCGCCCGTCCGCGCGGGGCGGGACCGGGGTGCTGATGCTGGTGCCCCAGGACATCCTGGTGCCGGAGCAGGGGGCGGCACGGGCTCCGGAGGGACTGCCGCTGCCGGAGATGCCGGTCAAGCCGTCGGGGGAGACACCGGTCAAGCGGTCGGGCGAGGATGCGGGTTCGGTCCTCGCCAACGGGTCGCAGGTGTCGTACGACGGAAAGCCGCCGGTGTCCTACGACGCCCATGACACCGGCACCGGGACCGGCGAGGGCACGGACACCGACAGCGACGGCGAGACCGAGACCGAGACCGACCAAGGCACCACGGACACCCACCACTCCCCCGTCGCCGACCCCGACCAGGACCCCCTCCCCGGTCACCACTCCCGGGAACGCGACACCGGCTCCCTCCCCGAGGGGCTCCCCAAGCGCCGCCGCGGCCACGCCCTCGCGGAGGCCGAGCGGGAACGGGAGCGGGCACGCGCGCGTGCCGTCGAGGCCGATCGGGAGCGTGCACGCGCGCGTGGCGTCGATTTCCCCGACGCCGAGCCTCCGCGTCCCTTCCCCGTCTCCCTGGACGATCCCCTGGCCCGCGCCGCGCGCTTCAGCAGCTTCCGCCGGGCCGTCCGCGGCTCCCTCTCGGACCTGGGCACACCGACGCCGACCGAGGACACCGCCGTACACGACACACGCGTGCGTACCCCCGAGCCCGACACCGACGCGCACAGCACCCGCCTGCACGCCCCCGAGCCCGAACCGGAAGCGCACGCCACCCGCCTGCACGCCCCCGAGCCCGAACCGGAAGCGCACGCCACCCGCCTGCACGCCCCCGAGCCCGAACCGGAAGCGCACGCCACCCGCCTGCACG
>NZ_JBSFHA010000020.1:0-39766 GCF_053596855.1 Streptomyces sp. NPDC001617 | reverse complement strand
GCACGCCCCCGAGCCCGACACCGAGGCGCACAGCACCGGCGTACGCACCCCCGAACGCGGCACCGCCCCCTCCCACCCCCACCCGGAAGGCAATCCCACCTCATGACCGGCACCGGCACGACCACCGCCGACGAGAAGCTCACCTGGCTCATCGAGGGGCTCCTGGAGCGGACCCCGGGGGCGCGGCACGCGCTCGTGTTGTCGCGGGACGGGCTGAAGCTGTGCCGGACGCCCGAGCTCACCGTCGACCAGGCCGACCAGCTCGCCGCGATCGCCGCCGGGATCCAGTCGCTGTCGCACGGCGCGTCGGTGGAGTTCGGGGACGGGAGCGGGGGCGTGCGGTCGGCCATGACCGAGTTCTACGGCGGGGTCCTGTTCATCGTCGAGGCCGGTGAGGGGGCGCACCTGGCCGTCGTGACCGCGGAGGACGCGGACGCCGGGCTGGTCGGGCACAACATGAGCGAGCTCGTGGAGCAGCTCGGCCGGTACCTCAGCGCACAGCCCCGGAACTCATGAGTCGCCCTGGAAGAGACGACTCACCCGACCGCCTCTACACCCTCACCGGTGGCCGCACCCGCTCCGCCCCGGACAGCCCCTTCGACCTGGTGACCCTCGTGGTCGCCGAGTCCGACCCGAGGCCCGGCATGCAGTCGGAGCACGCCACCATCCTGCGGATCGCTCAGCTGCCGGTCGCCGTCGTCGAGTTGGCCGCCGAGCTGAAGCTTCCCATCAGCATCACCAAGGTTCTTCTGTCCGATCTCCTCGCGGCGGGCCGCGTCAGCGCCCGCCATCCGAAGAAGGCCGCCGTCACCGATCCCGACGTCCTGGAACAGGTGCTCGTTGGACTCCGCAACCTCTGACGCGCGCACCCCGCTGGGTGCTTCCGCCGACAACGGCCTGAAGATCGTGGTCGTCGGCGGCTTCGGCGTCGGCAAGACCACGCTGGTCCGTTCCGTCAGCGAGATCCGTCCCCTCAGCACCGAGGAGACGATGACCCGGGCCGGCGAGCACATCGACGACATCAGCGAGGTGCGGGAGAAGAAGGCCACCACCGTCGCCTTCGACTTCGGGCGCATCACGCTCGACACCCGCAATGTGCTGTATCTCTTCGGCGCGCCCGGTCAGGAGCGCTTCTCGTTCCTCTGGGACCGGCTGTTCGCCGGGACGCTCGGGGCCGTCGTCCTCGTCGACACCCGCCGTATCGACGACTCCTGGTACGCCATCGACCGGCTGGAGCGTCACGGCACCCCGTTCGTCGTGGCCTGCAACGACTTCGGCGGCCCGGCGTACGCACCCCGGCACCTCCGCGAGGCCCTCGACCTGGACCCGCACGTCCCGCTGCTCGACTGCGACGCCCGCTCCCGCGCCTCCGGCAAGCAGGTCCTGATCACCCTGGTCGAGCACGTCAGGAACCGGTATGCCACCCACATCCCGTCTGCCAAAGAGGAGTTGGCGCTGTGACCGCCGCCCCCACCGCCCCCGTACCGCTCGGCGGACCCAGATTCCAGACCGAACCGGCGCAGCTGTACCGGGAGATGCGGCGCGAGCACGGTGCCGTGACGCCGGTCCTGCTCGACGGCGACGTACCGGCGTGGCTGATCCTCGGCTACCGCGAACTGCATCAAGTCACCGGCGATCCGGTGCTGTTCAGCCGCGACTCCGAGCTGTGGAACCAGTGGGACCGCATCCCCGACGACTGGCCGCTGCTGCCGATGATCGGCCGTCGGCAGCCCTCGATCCTCTACACCGTCGGCGAACGCCACCGCGAGCGCGCCGCGATGATCAGCAACGCCCTGGAGGCCGTCGACCCGTCCGAACTGCGCGGCTACGCCGAGAGGTTCGCCGACGAGCTGATCGACGCGATCTGCGCCAGGGGCGAGACGGACCTCGTCGCCGACTACGCCACGCTGCTGCCGGTACGGGTCCTGGCCCGCCTCTACGGCTTCCCGGACGAGCAGGGCCCGGGTCTGGTGGCCGCGCTCAACGACATGATCGACGGACGCGAGCGGGCGATCGCCGGGCAGACCCATCTGGCCACGTCCATGGCCCGGTTGCTGGCCGACCGGAAGGCGTACGCCGCCGACGACGTCGTGTCGCGCATGCTCGCCGACCCCGCCGGGTTCACCGACGAGGAGATCGCCCAGGACCTGATGGTGATGATGGCGGCCGGCCACCAGCCCACCGCCGACTGGATCGGCAACTCCCTCCATCTCATGCTCACCGACGAGCGGTTCGCGGCCTCCCTCTTCGGCGGGCGCAACAGCGTCGCCGACGCCATGAACGAGGTCCTGTGGGAGGACACGCCCACGCAGAACGTCGCCGGCCGCTGGGCCTCCCGCGACACCCAGCTCGGCGGCCGCCGCATCCGCGCCGGCGACCTGCTGCTGCTCGGCCTCCAGGGCGCCAACTCCGACCCCCAGGTGCGCACCGACGGCTCCGCGCTCACCGGTGGCAACAGCGCGCACTTCTCCTTCGGGCACGGCGAGCACAGATGCCCGTTCCCGGCCCAGGAGGTCGCCGAGGTCATCGCCCGCACGGGCATCGAGGTCGTACTGGACCGCCTCCCCGACATCGACCTGGCCGTCCCGGCCGAGTCCCTGACGCGCCGGCCCTCGCCGTGGCTGCGGGGGCTGGCCGAGCTGCCCGTCCGGTTCACCCCCGTACCCGCGCTCTGACCGAACCCGGCCCTTGGAGGCACGCCCCTATGACGACGACCGGTATCGAACAGACCCGTATAGCGCTCGACCCCTTCGTCACCGACCTCGACGGCGAGAGCGCCAGGCTCCGTGCCGCCGGTCCGCTGGCCGCCGTGGAACTCCCGGGCGGCGTGCCCGTCTGGGCGGTGACCCGTCACGCCGAGGCGAAACAGCTCCTCACCGACCCCCGCCTGGTCAAGGACATCAACGTCTGGGGGGCCTGGCAGCGCGGGGAGATCGCCCCGGACTGGCCGCTGATCGGTCTCGCCAACCCCGGCCGCTCCATGCTCACCGTGGACGGCGCCGACCACCGCCGGATGCGCACGCTGGTCGCCCAGGCGCTCACCCCGCGCCGGGTGGAGGAGATGCGGGCCCGGATCACCGAGCTGACCGAGGGCCTCCTGGACAACCTCACGGGTGACGTGGTCGACCTGAAGGCGGACTTCGCCTACCCCCTCCCCATGTACGTCATCGCCGACCTGATGGGCATCGACGAGGCGAGGCTCCCCCGTCTCAAGGAGCTCTTCGAGAAGTTCTTCTCGACGCAGACCCCGCCCGCCGAGGTCATCGCCACCCTCACCGAACTCGCCGGGATCATGGCGGACACGGTCGCCGCCAAGCGCGCCGAGCCCGGCGACGACCTCACCTCGGCCCTCGTCCTGGCCTCCGAGGACGGCGACCACCTCACCGACGACGAGATCGTCTCGACCCTCCAGCTGATGGTCGCGGCCGGCCACGAGACGACGATCTCGCTCATCGTCAACGCGGTGCTCCAGCTGTCACTCCACCCGGACCAGCGAACCCTGGTCCTGTCCGGCGAGGCCGACTGGTCGTCGGTCGTGGAGGAGACCCTCCGCCACTCCACCCCCACCTCCCACGTCCTGATCCGCTTCGCGACGGAGGACGTCCAGGTCGGCGACAAGGTCCTCCCGGCGGGCGACGCGCTGATCGTGTCGTACGCCGCCATCGGCCGCGACGAGCAGGCCCACGGCCCGACGGCCGCCGACTTCGACATCACCCGCACCTCCCCCAACCGCCACATCTCCTTCGGCCACGGGCCCCACGTCTGCCCCGGAGCGGCCCTCTCCCGCCTGGAGGCAGGGGTCGCCCTCCCGGCCCTCTACGCCCGCTTCCCGCACCTCGACCTGGCGGTCCCGGCGGCAGAACTCCGCAACAAGCCGGTGGTGACGCAGAACGACCTCTTCGAGCTGCCGGTACGGCTGACCCCACAGCCCCTGACCTCGTAGATCTTGTTCTTGCGCAGCCGGTCCACGGGTCGGCGGAGTCGTCTCATCGAACGGACACGTTTCCGTCCGGTTTCACCGAGGAGATACCCTCCGGCTCGTGGCTGAGATCCAGATTCCCGCTGACATCAAGCCCGCCGACGGACGATTCGGCGCGGGCCCCTCCAAGGTGCGGACGGAAGCGCTGGACGCGCTGGCCGCCACCGGTACCTCTCTCCTCGGCACCTCCCACCGCCAGGCTCCGGTGAAGAACCTGGTGGGCAAGGTGCGCGAGGGCATCTCCGAGCTGTTCTCGCTCCCCGAGGGCTACGAGGTCGTCCTCGGCAACGGCGGCTCGACGGCCTTCTGGGACGTGGCGACCCACGGCCTGATCGAGAACAAGTCGCAGCACCTCAACTTCGGCGAGTTCAGCTCGAAGTTCGCGAAGGCCGCCAAGCTGGCCCCGTGGCTGGCCGAGCCGGACGTCATCGTCTCCGACCCGGGCACGCACCCCGAGCCGGTCGCGCAGGCGGGCGTCGACGTCTACGCCTTCACCCACAACGAGACCTCCACCGGTGTCGCCATGCCGATCAAGCGCGTGGCCGGCGCCGACGAGGGCGCGCTGGTCCTGGTCGACGCCACGTCCGGCGCCGGCGGCCTCCCGGTCGACATCGCCGAGACCGACGTCTACTACTTCGCCCCGCAGAAGTCCTTCGCCTCCGACGGCGGCCTGTGGATCGGTGTCTTCTCCCCGGCCGCGATCGAGCGCGCCGAGCGCATCCACGCGTCCGGCCGCCACGTCCCGGAGTTCTTCAGCCTCCCGACGGCGATCGACAACTCCCGCAAGAACCAGACGTACAACACCCCGGCCCTCGCCACGCTCTTCCTGCTGAACCAGCAGCTGGAGTGGCTCAACGGCCAGGGCGGTCTGGACTGGTCGGTCCGCCGCACGGCGACCTCCTCGCGCACCCTCTACGGCTGGGCCGAGGACATCAAGTACGCGAACCCGTTCGTCGCCGACCCGGCCAAGCGCTCTCAGGTCATCGGCACGATCGACTTCACCGACGAGGTCGACGCGGCCGCCGTCGCCAAGGTCCTGCGCGCCAACGGCATCGTCGACACCGAGCCCTACCGCAAGCTCGGCCGCAACCAGCTGCGCGTCGCCATGTTCCCGGCGATCGACCCGGCGGACGTCGAGGCGCTGACGAAGTGCATCGACTACGTGATCGAGAAGCTGTAGCTCCCTGGTCAAGCCCGGTGGTTGCGCAGCTTGTTGCAGGGCCCTGTCGGTGACAGGGCCCTCTGCGTTGGGTACGGCGGTGGCATGAACAGACCGATACCAGGCACCGTGCAGGTCGCGGTGCGCCACATCCTCAGCGACAAGACGACCGGCGTCCTCACCCGGACCCGCAGGATCACCTGGCGGGACAGCCTGTACCGGGTGCGCCGGCCGGCGTCCGGCAAGCAGACCGTCGAACTGACCTGCCCCGAGTGCGAGGCCTCCCTGCTGGCCGAGGTCCGCGACGAGGCCCGGACCCGCCGGACGGCCACGATCCTGCTGATCCTGGCGGCCGTGTCCGTGATCGTCTTCTTCACGGCGTTCGGCTACGCCGTCCACGAGGGCGGCAAGACACTTCCCGAGGGCCAGTCCCTGCCGACCCTCTTCCCCATCAGCGTCGTCTCGGTCTTCGTCACCTTCGTCGCCGCTCCCGTGCTCTTCCTCCAGGGCCGCCGCTACAACGGCGTCAGCATGCTCGACGCCCCCAAGCCACGGCGGCTGCACGGGATCATGCCGGTACGCGGCTGACCGGTCCCCACGGCACCAGGACGAGCTTCCCGGTGGTCCGCTTCTCCTCGATCGCACGGTGGGCCGCGGCGGCCTCGCCCAGCGGATAGGTGCGTTCGACGGTGACCTGGAGCCGGCCCGCCTCGATACGGTCGGTGATCGGCTCCAGGGTCCGCCCGGACGGCTCGGCGGTCACCCACGCGTAGCGCACCCCGCGTGCGGCGGCCCGCTGTTCGTCCGTCCCCGGGTCGATGGACGCACCGACGAGCAGACCGCCCGGCCGGAGCACGTCGAGGGAGCGGGGCCCGTAGGCACCGCCGACGAGATCCAGGACCACGTCCACGGGCGCCACGGCGCTGCGGAAATCGACGGCGGTGTAGTCGACCAGCTCGTCGGCGCCGAGGCCCCGCAGGTAGGCGTGTTTGGCCGGGCGGGCGGTGCCGATGACATGGGCGCCGAGTTCCTTGGCGAGCTGCACGGCGACATGGCCGACGCCCCCCGCGGCGGCATGGATCAACACCCGGTCGCCGGGCTGGACCTGGGCGAGTCCGGCCAGCGCCCGCCAGGCGGTGATGGCCACCAACGGCACAGCCCCCGCCTGCGCGAAGTCGAGATTCCTGGGCTTGAGCGCCAGTACATCGGCCGCCGCCGCGACGTACTCGGCGTAAGCTCCACGCGGTCCGACGGCCAGCATGCCGTAGACCTCGTCGCCCGGTGCGAACCGCGTCACCCCCTCCCCCACCCGCTCGACGACACCGGCGACGTCATTGCCCGGCGTCCACGGCAGCGACACCAACTCCGGCACCCGTCCGGCCCGGAGGACGGCGTCGCCGGGGTTGATCCCGGCACCACCGACCCGTACCAGCACCTCCCCGACACCGGGTTCGGGCACGTCGGTCTCGGCGTGGGCGAGAACCTCCGGGCCGCCGAACTCGGTCTGGACGATGGCGTGCATACGGCGGGCGGACATCGGAACTCCTCGTGGGTGGGCCGTGATGTGCCCCATGCTCACCCCGGCCCGTAAGCCCGCGGAAGAAGGCACTTATCTGATATCGAGGTTCCTTGTGGATACCGGCTTCGACCTCAGAGAACACGGCGGCGTGGACGTCTTCCTCCGCGACTGCCCGACCCGTGCCGTACTGGAGCTGATCGCGAGCAAGTGGACCATGCTGGTGCTGGTGGCCCTGGAGAACGGCCACCCCATGCGCTTCGCCGAACTCCGCCGCCGCCTGGACGGCGTGACCCCGAAGGTCCTCACCCACACCCTCCGCGCCCTGGAGCGCGAAGGCCTGCTGAACCGCAGCGTGTACCCGACGGTGCCACCGCGAGTGGAATATCAACTCACTGAACTGGGGCGCGAGTTGGGCTCTCTGCTCCAGACCATCACCGACTGGTCCCAGACGAACATCACCGCCATCCGGTCGGCCCGCGAGGAGTTCGACGAACGCGCGGCGCGGGTGGAGCGGGAGGAGATCGATCCGGTACGAGGGTGAAGGGCGCCCGGGGAGGTGGCACAGGGCGCCCTGCATGGTGTGGAGTTCGACGGCGCGCTCTCCGACGAACAGTTCCTTGGCGCTGGTGCTCTGACCGTCATGCCACCCACGGGTAAGTACCATGCCCAGCCATGGACCATCACCAGCAATTCCATCGCGCGGCGATCGAACGGGGCATCCCGGAGGATGAGGTCAGCAGGTTCGCCGAGTTCCTGCGATTCGCGATCTGGGCACGCGAGCGCCCCAACGGCGTTCCGGTCGGGCGAAGCGGCGGGTTGCCCCGGCTGCCGGTGGGCATGGAGTGGCCGTCCTCCGAGTACGGGCCGCTGCCGTTCATCGCCTCCTTCGACTGTGCGGCGCTTCCCGGAGTGGACGGCCTCGCCCTGCCGGCGGACGGCTCGCTGCTCCTCTTCCTGCACCACGAGTGGGCCTACGACGCCTTTTCCATAGCCGACGAGCAGAAGTTCGCGCGGATTGTGTATGTGCCGGCCGGCACCGACACCGCGACGGCGGAGGAGCCCGACCACGACGAGGACATGTTCTGCGATGTGTCGCTCGACTTCGTCGGCCGGGAGTACGACCTCTTCGCCACGGTCACCGCGGAACTGCCCAGCTGGTTCGAGGACGACGACGAGGCTTCGCAGTCCGACGGCCAGGAGCACCTGGCGCGCGACCTGGCCCACCGAGAGGAACTCCGCGCTCTGGTCAGAGAGCTCTGGCCGGAGGGCAACGGCGCCGACGTCTGTCTCGGCGGGTACTCCATGGGCATCGGCGAGCTTGCCACCGCCCACATGTACACCACTCCGGAGACCAGGATGGCGGAGGACATCCTTGAGGCACGCGTAAAGGCCGGCGAACTCGTCGTCCCGCCGGGCGAGTGGAGTCCGCGCCTGGAGGAGGAGGCTCTTCGGGTGATGCGCGAGTGGGTGCCGCTTGCCCAGTTCGTGCCGGGGGACGAGGTCTACCACGCACGTTTCCTGATCCGCCACGACGACCTCGCCGCCGGTCGATTCGACAAGGCACTCTCCTTCACCGCGTTCACCGAATAGGCGCCGCCTCGTCGTACGTCCCGCGTACCCACGCCGATCGGCGCGGGGAGGCGGGATGGCGCGCAGCTGGTCAGGATCCGCGGGGTCGGCCCGCTCGGCATCCGCCCCACCGCCGGCCTGCGCGGGGCGTAGCACGGCAAGCCCGACCGCTCGCCGGCGACCAGGTCACACTCACGGAGCGGTCGAGCCAACCTGCCCCCGGCTCACGCCGGTTGGGAAGTCACCCCGCCGTACAACTCACGCTCGGCACCGCACCCCCACCCGGCGCACCGCCGAACCCGAAGCTCACCGAACCGCCCAGAGGCACACTCCCGTTGTGCGAGGCGTTCACCGCCGTCACGGTCGCCCCGCTCTGGGTGTACGACGCGTTCCACATGGATGTGACCTGCTGCGAGCCGCTCCAGGTCCAGCTCACCTTCCACGAACTGATCGCCGTGGCCCCGGTGTTGGTCACCTTCACGTCGGCGTTGAAGCCGCTCCCCCAGTCGCTGCTCACGGTGTACGCGGCCGAGCAGGCAGCCGTACTCCCTCCGCCTCCTCCGCCCCCACCACCGGTACCCGTACTCGGAAACAGCGGCGCCTTCACGCTCGCCAGATACCCGTCCTTCACCGTGTCCACCGTCACCCAGTCGTCCTTCAGAATCCCGCCCGTGTCACCGGAGTTGGGATTCCACGACCAGAACGTCCACTGGAAGGAATCCGCCCCGTACGTCGACGTGGGCCGCAGGTAACTCACCAGCGCCGCCAACCACTTCTGATCCACCGCGGACGCCAGCGTCGTACCGAACTCGCCCACCCACACGGGCGCGATGTTCTGCTTGAAGATGTAGCCCCAGTACTTGTCCCAGACACCAGGCATGTTGTCGGGGAAGGACGGATCGCTGAACCAGGGCTGCTGCGCCACGCTGGTCGCGTAGTCATGAGCGGAGTACACGACCCGACCCGCCACATCCAGCTGCACCGGATACTGCCCCACCCCCATCAGGTTCCCGCCCCACCAGCCGGAGACCCCGCCGAACGTCTGCACACCCTCGACGAAGATCAGCAGCTCGGGGTTGACGCCCAGCACCGCGTTCCCCGCCCGCTGAGCCGCCAGCCGCCAGTCGGTGGCCGCGTCCCCGCACCCCCAACAGGCCGGATCGTGCGGCTCGTTGTGCAGATCGATGCCTACGACGGTGTCCTGGCCCTTGTAACGGGCCGCGAGGGCCTTCAGGTCGGCGATCCAGGTCGACTCCGGCACCGAGGCCGTGTACCAGAGCGCCGACTGCCCGCCCGCGTCCGGCCGATGCCGGTCGAGGATGACCTTGAGTCCGTCCTGACCGGCGTACGCCACGATCTTGTCCATGACCTGCAGGGAGTTGAGCCCCTGGAGATCGGCGTTCTTTCCGCTGCTGAAGTCGATGCTGTTGGGGACGGTCGAGGACTTGAAGATGTCGTCGCTGTAGGGCAGCCGGATGGTGTTGTACCCCAGCGACTTCATCTGGTCGATCATGGACTTGTAGTCCCGGGACCACAGTCCATGGACCACGTAGTTACCGGTCTCGAAGCCGAACCAGTTGATCCCGGCGATCCGGACCGGCTGCCCGGCCGCGTCCAGGATCTGCCGGCCACTGGTGTGCCAGTAGCCGGCACCGGGCGCCTCGGCCGCGTCCGCCGTACGCACACCCACACCGGCCAGCGGTAACAGAACCGCCGCGGCAACAGCGCACAGCACTCTTCGCAGGCTGCGGAACATGTCGCTGCTTCCTCTCGGGAGGCGCGGGCCCGGAATCGGTGGGAGCGCTCCCACACACCACGCACCACCCAGAAAACAGACGCGCCATGGCCACGTCAATAGAGCCGACGTCAAGAGGAGGTGCCGAGCGCCCCCACAGCAGGCCGACCGCGGTGCCTGGCCCACTCCGGCCCGAGAACGGACATCACCGTGGCGTCCACCCACTCGCCGTCCCACAGCAGAGCGTCACGCAGTACGCCCTCGGGGACGAAGCCCACCTTCTCGTAGACGCGGCGAGCGCGCGGATTGAAGGCGTACACCTCCAGCGAGATCCGGTGCAGCCCCAGCTCCTCGAAGCCATGTCCGACGATCAGCCGCGTCGCATCCGTTCCCAGACCGCGACCGAAGGCGCCTGGCACCAAGGAGATACGGAAGTTGCAGCTTTCGTTGTCCGCGTCCCACTCGTTGAGCACCACTTCTCCGACGACGTTCCCCGTAGCCCGCTCGACCACCGCGAGGTCCAGCCGATCGTCCTGGTCACCCCGCGTGTCGTACCACGCCCGAATACGTGCCTCATCGGGTTCGTCGTCGCCCTGGCTGCCGGTCAGTCGCATCCCCTCGGCATCCGAGAACATCGGCATCAGCGCAGGCACGTCATCCACGGTGACCGGTCGCAGTACGACCAACTCCCCGCTCAGGGTGGGCTTGACGCGGAAACCGGAGACAGAGGCGATTCGATCACGGTCGGTCACTTCCGCAGTGTGCCGCACCGCCCGACCCGCTGTCCTCCGGTTTTCCGCGCAGCGAAGCCCCTGGGGGCTGTTGCCCGGAAGAGGACCCGTGAGGCGAGTCAGCGGGCGAAGCCGTTCCCGAACTCGGCGTCCGTGACGGGAGCGCCGAGCGTGGCGGGCCCGAAGGCGACCGAGCCGGAGGCGGTCGGGCCGGTGCTGGTGGAGCGGAAGCCCCAGACGGCGCCGTCGGAGGTGTCCTCGCCGGGGGCGCCGACGTACAGCTCGGCGCGGCCGTCGTGGTTGGCATCGACCAGCGCGGTGCGGCTGCCGAAGATGTCGTTCCGCTCGGCGGTGCCGGGCACGCCCGTGGTGTTCTGGTTGAAGGACACCGCGCCGCTGCCGGTGAGGCCGGACGCGCCGCCGCGCAGCACGGCCACGGCACCCGCCGAGGCGACCGAGCCCACGTCCTCACCCGGGGAGCCGACTGCGACGTCGGCGTAACCGTCGCCATTGGCGTCCGCGACGGAGATGCCCAGGCCGAAGTCGTCGCCGTACTCGGACACTCCGGGCACACCCGCCGTGTTCTGGTTGATCGACGTCGTACGGGAGGTGTCGGGCCCGTTCGCCGAGCCGTACACCACGCCGACCTGGCCGCCGAGGAGCGCCGGGTCGGTGGAGTCCTCACCGTGGCCGTCGAAGGGGCGGCCGATGACGAGGTCGGCGTACCCGTCCTTGTTCACGTCACCGATGCCGAGGCTGGAGCCGCCGGGCACCTCGGTGCCGTCGGCCTGCTTCAGGGTGACCGGTGCGCTCAGGCCCTGCCCGGTGCCGTGGAGGTAGGCGACGCGATAGGCGACGCCCGGCGTCTCCTCGTCGTTGGTGTGGATGAGCGCGACGAGGTCGGTGATGCCGTCGTGGTCGACGTCCCCGGCGGCGACGTCGTCGGTGCTGTAGTGGATGTCGGGGTCGGTACCGAGGTCGAAGGAGAGGCTCGTGGACCCCGTGGCGCCGGCGGTGCGGGTGAACGGGCCGGTCAGCAGGCGCTCGTCCGTGGCCACGTCGAGGTGACCGTCGCCGTTGAAGTCGCCGACGGCGGGGTGCCGGGGTTGGACCTGGTTGGACATGTCGCCGGCCGCCACGACCCTGCCGCCGCTCAGTCCCGTCTTCCCGCCCCAGACGACGGTCAAGGTGCCCGCGTTCTGCACGGACCCGACGTCCTCGCCGCTCGCGCCGACGACCAGGTCCGTGTACCCGTCGCCGTCCAGGTCGCCGAGGGCCAGGCCCCAGCCGAACCAGTCGTCGGTCTCGGCGACGCCGGGTATGCCGGCCGTGTCCTGGCTGATGGTCTGCCGGTGCCTGGTGTCCAGCCCCGTCGCGGAGCCGTACACGACGCTCACGTACCCCGCACGGCTGTGCCCGCCGATCATGCCCCACGGGGCGGCGACGGCGAGGTCCGCGTACCCGTCGCCGTTGAAGTCGGCACGCACGCTCTGCGCACCGGATACCTGCGTGCCGGCCGCGTGCGCGCTCACCGGGCCGACGACGGCTCCGGCGACGGCCACGGCGGCCACGAGCCCGAGACGGGAACGAAACGTGCGCTTGCTCATGTGGTGTCCAACCCCTGCGATGGAAGAGCCCTGGCCCGACGGAGGAGCCAAGATCCTCACGCCGTCGCCAGTACGACTCCCCAGGTGGCGGCAGGGTTGTCCTGAAGACTGCGGGACTTCCCAGATCCACTTTCGCAGCAGACCCTAGCCGCCACGGCGGAACAACCGCCGCACCCCGAACACCACCGCCCCCGCGACGACCACGGCGACGGCACCCACCTTGATGTTGCCGCTCGTGCTGTCACCGCCGCTGCCGGAGGTGTCCGAACTCCCGTTGGTGGAAGGTGACTTGGAGCCGCCGCTCCCGCCCGGCGCGTCCTCCGCCTGTACGGGGCTGTCGGAACCCTCGCTGCCGTACAGGAGCTTGGTCCCGTCGAGGGAGTAGCTGACGGACTCGCCCTGGCCCTGGAGCGGTACGTTCAGCCGGCCCTTCCGTTTGATGTTCCCGCCGTTCCAGTCGTAGTAGATGCCGCCGAAGTAGCCGCGTACGGCGAGCTGTTCGCCGTTCGGCGAGATGGCGGCGTCGGTGGCCCAGAGGTCGACGGTGGCGACGGGGCGGAAGATGTTCGTCCCGGAGGAGGAGAGCTTGGCGGGGCCCTCGAACAGGTGGCCGCCGTCCTCGTTCTTGTCGATGATGTACGGCCGCCCGGTCTTCGGATCGACGACGAGCGACTCGGCGTTGCGGGCGCCGTTCGAGTACTTCACGACGTACTGCGTGGCCCGGATGGTCTGGTCGACGAGCTTCTTGGGCTCGGAGAGCTGATAGATCCAGACGTACGGCCACTTGCCGCCCAGGTTGTCGCCGATGTCACCCACGTAGATCTGGTGGTCTGGCCCGATGGAGATGGCCTCGACGTCGCGGGGCCGGCCGATGCCGCTGAGGGTGATGCGGGCGACCGTCTTCCCCGTCGCACTGTCGACGGCGTAGATGTACGGCCCGTCGTCGCTGTCGTTGTGGGTCCAGTAGATACCGGGGTGGAGGTGGGAGGCGGCGAGTCCGCTGGACTCGGTGATCCGCGGGTCCGTGATCGTGAACCCCTTGTCCCCCTTGCCGTCGGCGGCGGCGGACGCGGGCAGGGCGAAGGCGCCCACGAGCAGGACCCCGGCGAGGAGAGCGAACGGTCGACGCATGCCCCAAGCCTGCCATCCCGGTGACCCGTTCACGTGCGTGGCAGGCTTCACACCCCACCCGCCCCACGAGGGACCGCCGATCGTCCATCATAAGCGGATGCTCAGGTTCATGCCGGTCGGCGACTCCATGACGATCGGAAGCGCGGGCGAACACACCTGGCGCTACCGCGTGTGGCAGCACCTCCGCGACACATACGGCGGCCCCTTCACCCTCGTGGGCCCGCGCGAGACGCTCTACGACAAGGCGCTGGACGCCCCGACGTCGTACGAGTACGCCGACCCCGACTTCCCCCGCGCCCACCTGGCCGGCTGGGGTGAGGGCTGGCTGCACATGGCGCCGCTGATCGGGGAGGCGGTACGGGGGTGCCGCGCGGATGTGCTCCTCGTCTCGCTGGGCCTCATCGACCTGGGGTTCTACACCGACGCCGAGCAGACGGGGCGGAACGTGCACCGCTTCGTCACCGAGGCCCGCACCGCCAGAGCCCGAGTCCGCATGGTCTTCCTGCCGGTGATCCCCAACGTCCGCGCCACCACCGACGCCCCCTTCGCGGCCCAGGTCGCCCGCTTCAACGAACTCCTCGCGAAGGCGGTCGCCGACCTCGACGAGCCCCGCTCACCCCTGCTCCTGGCCTCGCCCCCGCCGTCGTACGACATCAACCTCGACACGTACGACGGCACCCATCCGAACGCGAACGGCGAGCACCGCATCGCGGGGGCTTTCGCGGACGCGATGTATCAGGCGTGGGACGTGGGGGAGCCCTACGCGGCCGGAACGAGGTGACCGATTTCCGACGTCTCCCGATCACCGTGCGTATCGTTGTACCGCGCGGCCGCACCTGTCCGTGGGGCAGCCGAGGAGGAGCGCCACGATGACCGTCCTTGAAGACAGGATCGAGATGGCCGACCACAGCGACGAACTGACTCTGGACATCCTGTTCGAGTCGCTTGAGCGGACCACCCCCGAGGGCTACAAGGTCGAGATCGTCGAGGGGCCGCCGGTGACGGCGCACCGGAGTTGACCAAGGGCGGCGGATTCCGGCTGGACGATCCGGAGGGGGAGGTCGGGATCGAGTTCATGGTGGCCGTCGACAACTCCGGCCCCTCACCCGTCGCCTACCACGTGCCCCTCACCTACCGCGGCGCCCCGCTCCCCGGCGCGGAACACGCCCTCGTCGGCACCATGGAGCACGGTGTGCTGGGACCTCGCTGGGCCTACGACGGCTGTCACGACCCGGTGCTGTACACCGAACTGCTCGCCCTGATCGAGGGCCGGGCCCAGGCCGTGGCCCAGAGCATCACGGACACCCCGGACCACGATGTGGCCCGCTCCTGCACGGGCACCGCCGACCTGGGTTCCCCGTCCTGGCCGGTCGAGGTCACCGACGACGGGCACGGCACCACGCTCCCCGCCCCGCACGGTGCGACCCTCCGCGTCCACCGCGTCCTGGACCCGACCGCCCCCGACACCCGACCGGCGGACGCGATCGGCCATGTCACCGGCGCCTGGCAGGCCACGGACGGCACACGCGCGCGGGCCGTCTTCGCCGTCACGTACGCCGCCGCCCGGAGTTGACCTTCCTCAACGGCGATCGGCCACGATCCCAGACAACAACTCCACGGCCACGAAGGGGACTTCACTCGTCCGCACCGAACGCCGGCCGGGCGGCCGGGTGACGCCGGTCAGCGTCGGAACAACGGCGTGGGCGAGCCAGCCGTCCGCGGAACCGCCTTGCCTAGAGCGCACTCCACGTCGTTGGCTAGGGAGTCATGAGGTACACGCAGCTCGGACGCACGGGACTCAAGGTCAGCCGACTGGTCCTCGGGACCATGAACTTCGGACCGCAGACGAACGAGGCCGACAGCCACGCGATCATGGACGCGGCGCTGGCGGCGGGCATCAACTTCTTCGACACAGCGAACGTGTACGGCTGGGGCGAGAACAAGGGCCGTACGGAAGAGATCATCGGGAACTGGTTCGCCAAGAGCGCGGCCAACCGCGACAAGGTCGTCCTCGCCACCAAGGTGTACGGCAACATGGCCGCCGACGGCGACGCCTGGCCCAACCACGACAAGCTCTCCGCCCTCAACATCCGACGGGCCGTGGACGCCAGCCTCAGGCGGCTGCAGACGGACCACATCGACGTCTACCAGTTCCATCACGTCGACCGGCGCACGCCGTTCGAGGAGATCTGGCAGGCCATCGACGTGCTGGTGCAGCAAGGGAAGATCCTTTACGTGGGATCGTCCAACTTCCCGGGCTACAAGATCGCCCAGGCCAACGAGATCGCCGCCCGCCGCGGCGGCACCATCGGCCTCGTCAGCGAGCAGTGCCTCTACAACCTCGCCGAACGCCGCGCCGAGATGGAGGTCATCCCGGCCGCGGAGGAGTACGGCCTCGGGGTCATCCCCTGGTCACCGCTGCACGGCGGACTGCTCGGAGGCGTCATCAAGAAGGAGGTGGAAGGCGGACGCCGGGCAAGCGGCCGGGCCGCCGACTCCCTCGCCAACACCACCATCCGCGCCCAGATCCAGGCCTACGAGGACCTCCTCGACAAGCACGGACTGGAACCCGGCGAGGCCGCCCTGGCCTGGCTCCTCACCCGCCCCGGCGTGACGGGCCCGATCGTCGGCCCGCGCACCACGGAGCAGCTGGAGTCCGCGATCAGGGCCGTGGAGCTGGACCTGAGCGAGGAACTCCTGACCGGCCTCGACGAGATCTTCCCGGGCCCGGGCCCCTCCCCGGAGGCCTTCGCCTGGTAACGCCGGAACCATCGCCCACCCAGGGGCGGCGGGGCTGCGTGTGAATGCGGCTCCGCCGCGCGGGCGCGACCAGCCCCGCAGAGCGCTACTTCCCGAGGGCGGCCGCCAGGGCAACCACAACGAACAACAGCACAAGCGCACCGGCCATGATCCGGTTCCGGGTCTTCGGGTCCACGTACCCGAGCCTAACCGGCCCCTCCGAACCCCCAACGGCCGACCACCTCATACCGCGGCTGCTCCCCCCGCACCCCCGACCGGGGCAGGTCGCTGCGCACCAGCGCCACCTCGCCCACCGTCCACGCACGGCTGTCGAACCCCTCCAGCGCCTCCAGATACGGCCGTACATCCACCGCGTCCCGACTCCGCGCCACCGTCAGATGCGCCTTGTACCGCCGGTGCTCCCCCATCTCCACCCCGGCCTTCCGCCCCGCCGCCTCCGCCCGGTCGGCCAGCAGCCGCAGGGCCGGCACCTCCCCCTCGGCTCCCACCCACAGCGCCCGTCCGTGCCCGAACTGCCCACCACCCCGCAGCGCGAGCGAGAACGCGCCGGTCCGCCGAGCCGCCCGCTCCAGCCGCGCCGACAGTTCCGGTACGACGCCCTCGTCGACCTCCCCGTAGAACGCCAGCGTGAAGTGCCACCCGGGCCGGCCCGTCCAGCGCAGCCCCTCCGCGCCGGGGAGCCTCCTCAACTCGGCCAGCTCGGCGGCCAGTTGCCCCGCCACGTCCTCCGGCGGCAACACCGCGGCGAAGAGTCTCATGAACGTCACCCTTCCAGGGAATGGAACAGCGGGCCACCGTCCCCGCACGAGGGAGACACGCAGGTCGACCGCGCCGAGTCACCTAGGCTGCCGCCATGACGAGCCCGGAGATCACCATCAGGGACGGCCACCGCGACGACATCCCCGCGATACTCGGCATGCTCGACAGCTGTGTGGAGTGGCTGGTGGCGCAGGGGCGGACCGGACAGTGGGGCGCGAAGCCGCTGTCGGAGCACGAACGGACGGTGGAGTCGGTCGTCCGGTACATGGACGAGGGCGACACGTACATCGCCGAGGCCGACGGGGTGCCGGCCGCCACCCTCACCCTCACCGACGCGCCCGGCGCCTATCTCTCCCACCTGCCGCCGGTCGGCGAGCCCGAGCGGTACATCCACTGGCTCGCCTCCGACCGCCGCTTCAAGGGCCACGGCGTGGGCAGCGCCCTGCTCGCGCACGCCGCCGAGGTGACCCGGCGCGCGGGCGTCTCGCTGCTGCGGGTCGACTGCTACGCGGGCGGCGACGGCAAGCTCGTCCGCTACTACGAGAGCAACGGCTTCGTCCGGACGGAGTCCTACCTCGGCACGGGCGACTGGCCGGGGCAGGTGCTGGAACGCCGCCTGTAGCGCCCTCCCCAGCCGCCTTGTTGCCCTGGCTTGCCGCCCACTTCCCGGCCGCGCCGCCCGTCAGGCCGCCGGGGCCAGCTGTTCCTGGGGCTCGCGCGGTACGAAACGGACCTGCGGGTGGCCGTGGTTCCAGCCGACCGACAGCCGCAGGTTGCCGACGCGGGCCAGGACCACGCCGATCACCACGGCGGCCGTGGCCGCGATGGCGCCGCCGACCGCCAGGCCGGCCCGGACACCGTACGTGTCCGTGATCCAGCCGGCGATCGGCGCGCCCACCGGCGAGCCGCCCATGAACACCATCATGTACAGCGACATCACACGGCCCCGCATGGCCGGGTCGGTGCCCATCTGGACCGTGGTGTTGCCGGTGACGTTGATCGTCATGGCGAAGACGCCGATCGGGACCATGAGGAGCGAGAAGAGCCAGAGGGACGGGGCCGCGGCCGCCGCCAGTTCCAGCGCGCCGAAGGCCACGGCCGCCGCGATCATCACCCGCATCCGGGCCGTGCCGCGCCGGGCCGCGAGGAGGGCGCCGACCAGGGAGCCGACCGCCATCAGTGTGTTGAAGAGGCTGTAGGAGCCGGCGCCGGCGTGGAAGACGTCGTCCGCGAAGGCCGAGAGATAGACCGGGAAGTTGAAGCCGAAGGTGCCGACGAAGCCGATCAGGACGATGGTCCAGATCAGGTCGGGGCGCCCGGCGACGTAGTGCAGGCCCTCGCGCAACTGGCCCTTGCCGCGCGGGGCGCGCTCGACGACGTGGAGCTCACGCGCCCGCATCAGCAGCAGGCCGACGATCGGCGCCACGAAGGACAGGCCGTTGAAGAGGAACGCCCAGCCCGTGCCGACGCCGGTGATCATCAGGCCCGCGACGGCGGGGCCGACCAGACGGGCGGACTGGAAGTTCGCGGAGTTCATGCTGACCGCGTTCTGCAGCTGGTCCGGGCCGACCATCTCGGAGACGAAGGTCTGGCGGGCGGGAT
The DNA here is from genome assembly GCF_053596855.1 of Streptomyces sp. NPDC001617. Classification (NCBI taxonomy): domain Bacteria; kingdom Bacillati; phylum Actinomycetota; class Actinomycetes; order Kitasatosporales; family Streptomycetaceae; genus Streptomyces; species Streptomyces sp. NPDC001617. Next base: position 21,215 of record NZ_JBSFHA010000020.1, on the reverse strand, counting down.
TGTCGACGACCGTCGCGAGACCGACCGCGAAGGCGGCGAGGTAGACGTGCCAGACCTGGACCTGTCCGGTCAGCGTCAGCACCGCCAGCGCGATGCCGGCGACGCCCATCGCGGACTGGGTGACGAGAAGGGTGCGGCGCTTGGGCAGGCGGTCGACGAGGACACCGCCGTAGAGACCGAAGAGCAGCATCGGCAGGAACTGGAGTGCTGTCGTGACGCCGACGGCGGTCGCGGAGCCGGTGAGGCTGAGGACCAGCCAGTCCTGGGCGATGCGCTGCATCCAGGTGCCGATGTTGGAGACGACCTGGCCGACGAAGAAGAGGCGGTAGTTCCGGACCTTCAGCGAGCTGAACATCGAGGACGTGCGAGCGGGTCTGGCGATGGGCGGGGAGTGGTGGGTGGTGCTCGGTGCGGGGGCGGATTCTGCTCCGGATCCCGTACTCAAAGGGTTCGCCTCCTCTTTTCTCCTTGCTCGTTCGCCTCCGGGGAGCTCCAGCCGGTGTCGAGAGGACACCGGCGCTCCCCTTCGGCTCGCTCGCGTGTGACGACTGCGGCTTACAGGTGTGCGAGTCTCTCCAGCACGGGGGCGGCAGCGCGCAGTTTCGCCCACTCGTCCTCGTCCAGGCCGTCGACCAGGTTGGCCAGGAACGCGTTCCGCTTGGCGCGGCTCTCCGCGAGCATGGCCTCGGCCTGTTCGGTCTTGGTGACGACCTTCTGGCGCCGGTCCTCGGGGTGAGGCTCGAGACGGACCAGGCCCTTGGCCTCCAGCAGCGCGACGATGCGGGTCATCGACGGCGGCTGGACGTGCTCCTTGCGGGCGAGCTCGCCCGGGGTGGCCTTGCCGCAGAGGGACAGGGTGCCCAGCACCGACATCTCGGTGGGGCTCAGCGACTCGTCGACGCGCTGGTGCTTGAGCCGACGGGACAACCGCATGACTGCGGAGCGAAGCGAGTTCACGGCGGCAGCGTCGTCGCCATGGGTGAGGTCCGGCATGTCTTTAGCGTAACTCATTACTCTCGCTAAACAAGCTGACACGCGGGAGGATTCCCGTGAGACAGGCCACCGCAACGGGCGAGAACATCACCCGTACGGGTGAGACGGCAGCGGAAAGTGAACATCGCGCGAAGCCCGCCAGCGACCCTCGTGTGCATGGGGACCGAAGTACTCAGCCTGCGGATAGACGGGGAGCTGCTCGAACGGCTCCGGCACCATGCCGCCAAAAGGGGAATGAGCGTCCAGGACTATGTCGTCCGGACGCTCATTCGAGATGACTTCGACGAGCGGTTCCAGACCGCCGTCGACGAGACGGAGAGGTTCTACGGGGTCACGTGACACCCGTCGATCAGGTCAGACCCAGCGCCGGCATCAGGTAGTAGAAGCCGAACACGGCCGCGACGACGTACATCGGCACCGGGATCTCCCGGCCGCGTCCGGCGACCAGGCGCAGCACCACGAAGGTGAGGAAGCCCATGCCGATGCCGTTGGTGATCGAGTAGGTGAACGGCATCATCACCATGGTGACGAAGGCCGGGATGGCGACCGTGTAGTCGGCCCAGTCGATCTCCTTGACCGAGTTCGACAGGATCAGGAAGCCCACCGCGAGCAGCGCCGGGGTGGCCGCCTGGGACGGGACCATCGTGGCGACGGGGGTCAGGAACAGGGCGATGGCGAACAGTCCGCCGGTGACGACGTTCGCGAAGCCCGTACGGGCCCCCTCGCCGACGCCGGCCGTGGACTCCACGAAGGCGGTGGTGGCCGAGGAGGAGCTGGCGCCGCCGGCCGCGACCGCGAGGCCGTCCACGAACAGGACCTTGTTGATGCCCGGCATCTCGCCTTCCGCGTTCGTCAGCTTGGCCTCGTCGCTGACGCCCATGATCGTGCCCATCGCGTCGAAGAAGCACGACAGCAGGACCGTGAAGACGAACAGGATGCCGGTCAGGACGCCGACCTTGGAGAAGCCGCCGAAGAGGCTGACCTTGCCGATCAGGCCGAAGTCCGGGGTGGCGACCGGGCTGCCGGGCCACTTGGGCGTCGTAAGGCCCCAGGACGGGACGGTCGCCACCGCGTTGATGATCACCGCGAGGACGGTCATCGTCACGATCGAGATCAGGATCGCGCCGGAGACCTTGCGGACGATGAGGGCGAGGGTGAGCAGGGTGCCCAGGATGAAGACCAGGACCGGCCAGCCGTTGAGGTGACCGTCGGCGCCGAGCTGGAGCGGGACGGTGGTCTGGGCGGCGTCCGGGATGCGGGAGACGAAGCCGGAGTCGACCAGCCCGATCAGCATGATGAACAGGCCGATACCGATGGAGATCGCCTTGCGCAGGCTGTAGGGGACGGCGTTCATGACGCGCTCACGCAGACCGGTGGCGACCAGCAGCATCACGATGAAGCCGGCGAGGACCACCATGCCCATCGCGTCCGGCCAGGACATCCGGGGCGCGAGCTGGAGCGCGACGACCGAGTTCACGCCGAGGCCGGCGGCGAGCGCGATCGGGACGTTGCCGATGACTCCCATGAGGAGCGTGGTGAAGGCGGCCGTCACAGCGGTCGCGGTCACCAGCCGGCCGTTGTCCAGGTGGTGCCCGTACATGTCCTTCGCGCTGCCCAGGATGATCGGGTTCAGCACGATGATGTAGGCCATCGCGAAGAAGGTGGCGAAGCCGCCACGGACCTCGCGCGGGAGCGTGCTGCCGCGCTCGGAGATCTTGAAGTAGCGGTCGAGAACGCCCGAGGCGGGTGTCTTCCCCGGCTGTTCGGGGGCGGGGGCCTTGGTGGGGGCCGAGGTAGACATTGGATGTTCCTACGAGTGCAATGAGACAAGGTCGGACAGAAAACGTTTCAGTATGAACATATAAAGCGCGGCGACGCTATCTCCGCGCGTAGATGTGATCGCCTCGTAAGCTGTCCCCATGGCGAAGTGGACACCGAAGCACGAGGCGCCGGAGCCCCTGGAAGGGCCCGTCGTCGCCACCATCACCGGCGGCACGATCCTCTGGTTCGTCCTCTTCCTGGTGCAGCTGCCCTTCTACGGCTGGTACGACGAGCACGGGCACCTGTGGTGGCTGTGGACCTGTCTGGCCGGCGGGGTGCTCGGGCTCTACGGCGTCTATTTCGTACGGAAGCGGGACGCGGCGATCAAGCGGGCGGCGGCACTCAGGTCGGGCTCGGCCGAGTAGCCCGTACAACCACCGCAGGACTTCTCTCCTCCGCAGGTCGGAACTTCCGGTCACTCGGCGGGTGAAGCCGCATTTCCGCACGTACCGTCGAATGCATGACCCATATCGACGCGGGCGCCGAGCTCGACCCCGTGCACCCCGTGCCCGCCCCGGTGCCGGCGCGCGGTCTGACCGCGGCCGAGGTCGCCGAGCGGGTGGCCCGGGGGCAGGTCAACGACGTGCCGGTGCGCAGCAGCCGGTCGATGGGCGAGATCGTCCGGGCGAACGTCTTCACCCGGTTCAACGCGATCATCGGTGTGCTCTGGCTGGTCATGCTGTTCGTCGCGCCGTTCCAGGACAGCCTGTTCGGCTACGTGATCATCGCCAACACCGGTATCGGGATCATCCAGGAGTGGCGGGCGAAGAAGACCCTGGACTCCCTCGCGGTGATCGGGGAGACGAAACCGACGGTACGACGGGACGGTGTCGCCGGCGCGGTGAGCACGTCCGAGATCGTGCTGGACGACCTGATCGAGATCGGTCCCGGGGACAAGGCCGTGGTCGACGGGGTGTGCGTCGAGGCGGACGGGCTGGAGATCGACGAGTCGCTGCTGACGGGTGAGGCCGACCCGGTGGTGAAGAAGCCGGGCGACCAGGTGATGTCCGGAAGTTTCGTGGTCGCGGGCGGCGGCGCGTTCAAGGCGGCCAAGGTGGGCCGCGAGGCGTACGCCGCCCAACTGGCCGAGGAGGCGTCCCGCTTCACACTCGTCCACTCCGAACTCCGCACCGGTATCTCGACGATCCTCAAGTACGTGACATGGATGATGATCCCGACCGCGATCGGCCTGGTCATCAGCCAGCTCTTCGTCAAACAGCACGGGTTCAAGGACTCGATCGCGCGCACGGTCGGCGGCATCGTGCCCATGGTCCCGGAGGGCCTGGTGCTGTTGACCTCGGTGGCCTTCGCGATAGGCGTGATCCGACTTGGCCGAAAACAGTGCCTGGTGCAGGAGCTTCCGGCCATCGAGGGTCTCGCCCGCATCGACACGGTCTGCCTCGACAAGACGGGCACCCTCACCGAGGGCGGCATGGACGTCACCGAGCTGAGGCCTCTGCAGGGCGCCGACGAGTCGTACGTACGCAAGGTGCTGGGCGCCCTCGGCGAGTCCGACCCGCGCCCGAACGCCTCCCTCCAGGCGATCATCGACGCCTACCCGGACGTCGAGGACTGGCGCTGCACCGAGGCGCTCCCCTTCTCCTCGGCCCGCAAGTACAGCGGCGCCAGCTTCAGCGAGGGCAACGGCGAGAGCAGTACGTGGCTGCTGGGGGCGCCGGACGTGCTGCTGGGCTCGGACGACCCGGCCCTGACCGAGACCGGGCGGCTCAACGAACAGGGTCTGCGCGTCCTGCTGCTGGCCCGCGCCACCGGCGACCTGGACTCCCCCGAGGTGGCCCGGGGCGCCCGCCCCACCGCCCTCGTCGTCCTCGAACAGCGGCTGCGCCCCGACGCGGCCGACACCCTGCGCTACTTCGCCGAGCAGGACGTCAGGGCGAAGGTCATCTCCGGGGACAACGCGGTGTCGGTGGGCGCGGTGGCGGCGAAGCTGGGCCTGGACGGCAGCGTGGTGGACGCCCGCCGACTCCCTTCCCCCCAGGGGGAGATGGCGGACTCCCTGGACGAGGGAACCGTCTTCGGCCGGGTCACCCCGCAGCAGAAGCGGGACATGGTGGGGGCGTTGCAGTCACGCGGGCACACGGTCGCGATGACCGGCGACGGGGTGAACGACGTACTGGCCCTGAAGGACGCCGACATCGGCGTCTCGATGGGCTCGGGTTCGGAGGCCACCCGGGCGGTGGCCCAGATCGTCCTCCTCAACAACAGCTTCGCGACGCTGCCGTCGGTGGTGGCGGAGGGGCGCCGGGTCATCGGCAACATCACGCGGGTGGCGACGCTGTTCCTGGTGAAGACGGTGTACTCCGTCCTCCTGGCGATCCTGGTGGTCTGCTGGCAGGTCGAATACCCCTTCCTGCCCCGCCACTTGACGCTCCTGTCGACCTTGACGATCGGCATCCCGGCCTTCTTCCTCGCCCTGGCGCCCAACAGGGAACGGGCAAGGCCCCACTTCGTCCGGCGGGTGATGCGGTACTCGATCCCGGGCGGGGTGGTGGCGGCGGTCGCGACGTTCGTGACATATCTGATCGCCCGTCACTACTACGTAGGAGCAGGCTCGTTGGACGCGGAGACGAGTGCCGCGACGCTGACGCTCTTCCTGATCTCGATGTGGGTGCTGGCGATCATCGCCCGCCCCTACACCTGGTGGCGTCTCGTCCTGGTCGTCTCGATGGGCGTCGCGTTCCTCTTCGTGCTCTTCGTCCCCGGGCTGCAGCACTTCTTCGCACTGAAGCTGGTGGGCGAGACGATGCCGTGGGTCGCGGTGGGGATCGCGGCGGTGGCGGCGGCCACCCTGGAGCTGCTGTGGACATGGGTGGACCGCCGCTTTCCCGCCTAGTGCTCACGGGAGTTGTGCAGGGGCTTACCTCACGTCGACGAAGTCACCCGTGGCGTTGACGGCCGGGGTGGTCGAGGTGCCCGCGAAGCTGTAGCGGAAGTACCCGTCGACCGTGGCCTTGGTGGTGGTCTTCAGGGTGCCCGTCGAGCTGGTGGTGATGGTCTTCAGGGTGGTGTAGGTGCTGCTGCCCTTCTTGCGGAACTGCAGCTTCACCTTCTGGCTCGCGTAGCCCGCGTACTTGTTGGTGTCCCAGTTGGCGCGGGAGAGCTTGCCGGTGACCGTGATGGTCTTGCCTTTCGTGACCGGCTCCGGGGAGGCGTCGACCGTCAGCTTGGACAGGCGCTGCACGTTCGGGGAGGCGAAGTCCATCTGCTCGGCGTAGCCGACCTTGGTGATGTCGAAGTCGCTGCTGGTCGGGTCCTGGCCGTTGAGGGCGATGGCCAGCGCACCGGCCTTCAGGGCACCCGCGTCGGCGTTGGTGAGGTCGCCCTCGTCGTCGGTGCCGGCCGGGTAGATGTCGATGACGCCCTTGCAGGTGGCGACGGTCGTCGAGGTGGCCGTGCAGGTGGCCGGGTCGTCACCGAACAGCTCGTTGGTCGGCGCGCTGTCCGGGCCCTTGTAGACGTACGCACCGGTCGCGAAGTCGGACGCGGTGATGTCGACGTCGGCGCCGTGCGTCAGCGTGTAGGTGTACGGGACCTTCACATGGCCGGTGGCGCCGACGACGAACGCCTTGTTGTTGTTCACCTTGACGGCGGAGAAGGTGGCGTCCAGCGGGTACGGCTGGTCGTCGTCCGCGGCGGCCGTGCTGAACGCGGTCTTGCCGGAGGCCGCGTGGGCGGCCTGCAGAACCTTCGCGACATCTGCCCGGTACGAGTCGGAGGCGCCTGCGGCGTGCGCGGCGGGCAGGACGAAGGCGGAGATGGCCAGGGCGCCGGAGACGGCGGCCACGGTGGCACGTATGTGCATGTAGTTCCCCACGTGGAGAAAGAGATCGTGGAGCCTGTTGGCTCACGGGATCAGATCCGTGGGGGTCGGCGGAAGTTGTACGCCGGACGGGGATTTGGGGAGTGGATTACGAAGCCCTTGCGAAGTGCGGAGAAACGGCCGCCGTCGGGGTCCCCGTCCGAGGCGGCCGTGTCTCACCGGTTGTGCCCTGTGCCTACTTCACGTCGACGAAGTCACCCGTGGCGTTGACGGCCGGGGTGGTCGAGGTGCCCGCGAAGCTGTAGCGGAAGTACCCGTCGACCGTGGCCTTCGTCGTGGTCTTCAGGTTGCCCGTGGAGTCCGACGTGATGGTCTTCAGGGTGGTGTAGGTGCTGCTGCCCTTCTTGCGGAACTGCAGCTTCACCGACTGGTTGGTGTAGCCCGCGTACTTGCCGGTCTCCCAGTTGGCGCGGGAGAGCTTGCCGGTGACCGTGATGGTCTTGCCCTTGGTGACCGGCTCCGGGGAGGCGTTGACCGTCAGCTTGGAGAAGCGCTGCAGCTTGGTCGTGCCGAGGTTGTCCTGGGTGGCGAGACCGACCTTGCTGAAGTCGATGTCGTCGGAGGTCGGGTCCTGGTCGTTCCAGTCGATGACGTAGCCGTCGGCCTTCCAGGTGGTGGCGTCGGCGTTGGTGAGGTCGGCGTCCGGGTAGACGTCGATGGTGCCCTTGCAGGTGGACGTGGTCGACGTGGTGTCGGTGCAGGTCGGCCAGTCGTCGCCGAACAGCAGGTTGTCCGGGTCGTCGTACGAGCCGCGGTAGATCTCGACGTCCACCCAGACGTCGGAGGCGTTCAGGTCGAAGCCCTCGTCGTGCGTGACGGTGTAGGTGACCGGCACGGAGACCTTGTTGCTGACGCCGGCGACGATCGGCTTGCCGTTGTTGATCTTCACGTTGGAGAACGTGGCGTTGATGGCGTACGGGGTGCCCGTGTCGTCGGCGGCGGCCGTGCTGAACGCGGTCTTGCCGGAGGCCGCCTGCTTCACGGCCTGCGAGGCCTGGGCGATGCCGTCCTTGCCGAGCGAGGAGCCGTCGGCGGCCTGCGCGGCCGGCACGACGAGGGCGGAGAGGGCCAGGGCGCCGGAGACGGCGGCCACAGTGGCACGTATACGCATGTGCGTTTCCCCTGAGAAAGAGGGGCCCCGACGGTGCTCGTCCCCCACGGCACGTCATCCCACCGGGGCCCAAGTGATCGTTGAGCCTGTTGGCTCACGTGATCAGATCCGTGACGGAAGGGAATGGTTGTACGGAGGTAAAAGAATGGTGCGAAAATTTTGGAGATCATGACGGGCCGGTGGCCGGGAGGAAGATCCCAGGTGCGGGTCAGTCGAACCATCGATCCCGCGCCAGCTCCTCCGTTCGCGAAGGGTCCTCCAGCAACGCCGCCACCTCGAAGCGGCGCGGCCACTGACCGGAGGCCCAGGCCAGGCCCGCCGCGACGCCCTCCAGGGTGGCCGCGTGGAGGACGGCGTCCGGCGTGAGGCGCCAGTCCAGTTCCACGCCGTCCACGACGAGTTCCTCGTGTTCGACGTAGGTGGAGGGGGTGCGGGGGCCGAGGAGGACCCGTACGGAGTCCGGTACGTCGTGTTCCGTGCCCTCCGAGTCCACCTCCCCCGTGACCGACTCGCTCAGCCGCCGCACCTGGAACAGTTCCGCCAGCTCGGCCGCCCGTGCCGGGCGTACCGGCAGCAGGGGGACGCCCTCGGTGAAGGGGAGCAGGTCCGGGGAGTCGACGACCACCGCGTCGGCCGCGTCCACGACCTCGACACGGCCGTCGACCACGGCGCGCAGCTCGTCCGGGAGGGTCACCTGGTCGGGGTCCAGTTCCGCCAACGCGCCGTAGAGCGCGTGGAGTTGGGCGCCGGTGACCGGGCGGTCCGGGTCGGCGAGGCGGTCCAGCAGCTCTGCCGCTCCGCCCGGCTCGTCGAGGAGGGCCGAGACGGAGGTGCGTACACCCAGGGCCCGTAGCACCTGCTCGTCGTCGAAGCCGGTCGCGTCCGCCTCGTCGTACAGGCCTCGCAGGAGGGGGTCTCCGCCGGAGGCCAGCAGGCCCGCCGGGCGGCGGCCGTCCAGCACCGGGTGGCCGCGCAGCCACCATGCCGTGTAAGGGCGTACGACCTCGTGCGTGCCGTCGGGGAGGAGGATGCGGACCGGCTGGGTCAGGGCGTCCCGGAGCGGGGGCTGGGCCAAGAGGGCCAGCGCCTGCGGCCACTTGTCCTCGTCCACCAGGTCCAGGTCCCGTACGGCGATCAGCTCCGTGGCGACCGGCGGGACCGGTGTGTCCGGGAAGCGGTCCAGGACGTCCTCGCTCCAGACGTCCACGGCGTCCAGCAGCCCCGCGTCGTCGGGCTGGGCGAAGTCGCCCTCGCGGGGCTCCAGTTCGTCCGGGTCCAGGACGACGTCCGTGGCCCGTACGAGCGCGAAGTTGGCGAGCACTCCGCAGGCGGCCAGGGGGCCCTCGCCCCAGCGGTCGGCCAACTCCGCTTCCACGGTCGCGAGTTCGTCCTCCCGCATGACCTGGTGGAAGGGGCTGCCGGGGAAGACCAGTTCGCCCGCCGGCGCCAACTCCCCGTCCTCGTCGGGGAGGGCGAGCGCGCCGAGCCACGGTTCGTCGCCGGGTTCGAGGCCCGCGTCCCGTACCAGGGCCAGGACCGTGTCCGCCAACTCCTCGGCGTCCGGGGCCTCCTGCTCCCAGTCCAGCCCGCCCTCGTCGTCGAGGGAGGCGGCCACGGCGGCCCGTACCTGGGGGGTGGTGAGGACCGCGCGGGGCGTGGCGGGCAGTGCGCCGAGCTTTTCGAGCAGAGGGTGCGCCGCGTCCGGGTGGGCGACCTTCAGACCGAGGCGGGTCAGCACCTCCGGGTCGATGTGGGCGGCATCGGGGCTGGGGAGCAGTACCTGGCGGGGCCCGATGGTCGTACGGCCGTCCGCGAGCGGGACCGGGAGGCCGGAGAGCCTGTCCGGGTCGACGCCCGCGAGGCTGTCGTAGAGCCGTCGCCACCAGCCGGGGTCCTTCTCCAGACCCGCCAGGCGGTCGACGGCGTCGGTCAACGGCACTCGGGCGACGCCCAACGTCCGCAGTTCCACGCGGCGTTCGAGCCCGGCGGGGAGAAGGGTCGGGAGCACTTCCGCCAGGACCCGTACCGTCTCGGCCCCCGCGCCCTCGACGACCTCCGCGTCGCGGGGGCGCAGGGACTCGGGCAGGGCGAGGTCGGGAGCGTGGCCTTCGGCCGGTTCGGCGTCGTGCGACGCCCCGGTCGGATACGGGCCGTGGCCCTCGGCCGGCTCGGCGGCGGGCGGCAGGAAGGAGGTGCGCGGGAGCCGTTCGAGGATCGCGGCCCTCAGCGCGCCGTCCAGCTCGCCCTTCCCGAGCGGGCCGGGGACCAGGCCGATGATGCCTTCGCCCACCGGGCGCCAGTCGGCGAGGAGTTCGGCGTAGGCGTCGGCCGCGCGCTGGACGAGGTGGTCGGTCAGCGGGCCGGGGGCGGCGTGCCGGCGGGTGGTGTCGAGGGGGAAGGAGGCGATGAGGAGGGCGGGGACGCCGAGGGCCTCGTCGCTGGGGGTGGGGGCGTGGACGACGGGGGCGCTGCGGGGATGGGTGGGGCTGCCGTCCGCGTCGGCCGGGACGGCCCACATCACCGACCAGTGGGGGCGCAGGCGTTCCTCGACCGGGCGGTCGGCGAGAAGGTCGGGGGTGAGGGGGCCGTGGGCGGAGGAGGTACGCCAGCGGGTGACACCGGACTGCGAGTCCTCCACGACCGTGAAGGGGCCGTCGGTGGACCGGCGCAGGGTGCGGGCGGTGTCGGTGCCCGTCTCCACGATCACCTCCTCCAGGCCGGGCAGGGCGAGGAGGAGGGCGTCGTCGACGGCGGTCAGCAGGCGCTCGGCGAGGTCGCCGGCGGCGGCGTCGCGGAGGGGAAGGATGACGACGGTGTCGTACGGGTCCGGGGCGGTCCCCTCGGCCGCGAACGGGAGCCGGAGGAGCGGGACATGACCGTCGCGCCGCCGGATCTCATCGCCCAGCCCCGGGCTGTGCCGTGCGGTCTCCGCGGCCAGCACCCGCGCCTCGCCCAGCGACCAGCGGACGCCGCCGTGGCGGCCGACGACCGCGGGCTCGTCGGTGACGGCGAGGACGGCGGAGAAGCCGACGCCGAAACGGCCGACCGCGCCCTGGTCGGTGTCCCGCTTGGCGGAGGCACGGAGGGTGGCGAGGGACTCGACGCCGGCCGCGTCGAGGGGGGCGCCGGTGTTGGCGGCGAACAGGACGCCGTCGCGGAGGGTGAGGCGGAGGCGGCCCGGTACACCTGCCCTGGCCGCCGCGTCGGCGGCGTTCTGGGCCAGCTCGACGACGAGTCGGTCGCGATAGCCGCCGAGGACCAGGTCCTCCTCGGCGTTGGCGTCCTCACGGAAGCGGGCGGGGCTGGTGGCCCAGGCATCGAGCACGCCTCGCCTGAGGCGGGCGGTCCCGAACGGGTCGGCTCCCTCGGCTGCGGGCCGCACGAACTTGCTCACGTTGACTCTCCTCATCGGCGTGGGGTCGAAGGTACCGCGACGTGGGGGGACGGAAACTCACGGAGGGGTGTGGCACCCGGGGCTGCCGACGCCGGGCGGGCTCCCGCACCATCACCCCCCGTGGTCACCCACCCCGATCCCGCGGTCCTGTATCCCGACATCGCGGCCCGAGGGAGCCTCGCGCTCCGGGCGGTGGCGCGGGAACACGGCTTCTCCCTCCCCGTGACCGGCTCGCCCTCCGATCCGCTGCGCCACGCGGCCGTCGAGAGCGCGCTGCCGCACCGCAGCGCCCTGTCCGTGAGCGCGTGGGCGGTCGAGCGGGCATGGTCGATCCGCGGCGAGGAGTCGTTCCAGCGCATGGCGCTCGTCGAAGGCCGCACCGAGGAGCTGGCGCAGGTCGCCTTGGCCGCACGTGCGTGGCACGAGGGGGCGCCATTGGACGACGTCCGCCGGGCCGCGCCGTTCGTGGAGCCGACCGGCCGGTTCGAGGTGCCCGACCACGACCCCGTACGCCTGACGGCGCTGCGGGGGCTCAACCCCTGTGCGTGCTCGTGGAGCGGACCCGAGCTGAAATTCGCTGTGTGTGGTCGGAGCACGGTGATAGACAGCCGGAGTGGAAGAGACTCTGGAATTCCCCGTCCTGCTGCGGCTGATCGACGAACGGTCGACCGCGTTCCGCGCCGCGGTCGCCTCCGCGCCGGACCTCGACGCGCAGGTGCCGACCTGCCCCGAGTGGACGCTGCTGGATCTGGTACGACACCTGGGCGAGGTACAGCGCCGCTGGGCCGCCAACGTCGCCGCGGGACCTGCCGACGGCCCCGCGCCCATGACCGCCCCGGACGCGCCCCGGGAGCGCGAGGCCCTGCTGGCCTGGTCGGCCGAGTCGACGGAGCAACTGCTGAGCGCCCTGCGGGAGTTCGGCCCGGACCACGACTGCTGGACGTGGTGGGGGAAGTCGGCGTCGCCGCGGACCAGCGGCGCGGTCGCCCGCCATCAGGTCCAGGAGGCCACAGTCCACACGTACGACGCCCAGCTCACCGCGGGTGCCCCGCAGCCGCTGCCCTCCGAAGCGGCACTCGACGGTGTCGAGGAGTTCCTGTCCACCTGCTGCGCATGGATGGGCACCTGGCGGCACGAGCCCGCCACCGTCGACTACCACGCCACCGAGGGCCGCTCCTGGCGCCTGTCCCTCTCCGCGGACGGCGCCCGGTTCACCCGTCTCCCGGCGCCCGCCACAGCGCCCGCCACCGCCACCGCCCAGGGCACGGCCGCCGAGCTGGTCCTCGTCTTCTACGGCCGTATTCCGCTGGACTCCCTCAAACTCGACGGCGACCGACGCCTGTTCGACCTGCTGCGGGAGTGGGACCCGGAGGACTAGGCGGCGGCCAGCTTGGCCAGTCGGCCGGAAGCAGGAGCGGACCTCCGAACCGGGCCACGACCGGGCCCGTCCCCGCCCCGCGTCAGCGTCATGCAGGGGCGGGCGGTGGCCGGCCATCGCTCTACGTCGTCGGCCGGTATGCCCCGCGCAATCGCCTTGTCACGGAAGGGACTCAACCGGTCCCACATCTCAGGAGGCATGGGCAGACCGTAGAGGGAGGGACTGCGTCACCGTCGGCCTGAGCCACACGACAGGCCCTAGCTGTGACCCAGCTCCGCCACGTCATCGTCCGTCAGCACCGACACCGACCCCGAATCCGCCGCAGGCCGCAGCGGGAACGGGTCGACCTTCGTCTCGTCGATCACCGGCGGGGCCGGCTGGGGCGGCTTCGGCATGACCGCGGCCTCCGAGTGGCCACCGCAGCCGTACGCCAGGGACACCACATGACCGTCCGCCGGTGAGAACTCGTTGGCGCAGACGCCGAAGGCCTGCCCCAGGGAGCCGCCGATCGGCTGGAGGAAGCCGCAGCTGACGCAGGACGCCGGGGCCGCCTGGGCCATCGGGGTCTTGGCGCCGTACGACTCCTCCCAGCGGTCGGCGGCGACGTGCAGGCCGTAGCGGGACAGGACACGCGCCCGGCGCATGCCCAGTTCCTCGGCCACCGCCGCGATCGTGCCGCGCAACGGGACCACCGGAAGGTTCGCCGGGGTGCCGCCCGTGACCTCCGCGTCCTCCGCCTCCACCAGCTCCGCCATCTCCTCGGAGACGGGGGAGGCGGGCGGCGGCTCGTCCTCGCCGGAGTAGCCGGGCTCCAGGCGGAGGTCCTCGGCGTCGGTCGGGAGCAGGTCGCCCGGGCCCATGTCGCCGGGGCGCAGGCGCTCGCTCCACGGGACCCACTCGGGGGCCAGGAGGGCGTCAGGGCCGGGGAGCAGGACGACCTCGTCCAGCGTCACCACCTTCGCGCGGGACGCGCGGGCGACGGTGACGGCCCAGCGCCAGCCGCGGTACCCGAGCTCCTTGCACTCGAAGAAGTGCGTGACAACACGGTCGCCCTCGGTCTCCACACCGGCATGCTCGCCCACCACACCGGGCGCGGCCGCCTCCTCGGCTGCGGCGCGGGCGAGGTCGACGGCCTCGGCACACAGGCGGTCTGGGGTGCGGCTTCGCGTTGTCGCTGCGCTCACAGGTATCGCTTCTCTCCTACGCCGTCACTCGGGTGCGCCGGCCTGAAGGCGGTTGGGAGCGGACGGAGCGGACCGAAGGACCGCGTCGACGTCCGCGCCCGATCGCGCTCGGGCGCACCTCATGCATCCATTCTGCGGGATGTTTGAGAGGCGCGCGGCCGAGAACGTTCGCCACGGCGCGCTACGCACGCTACCTGTTCGAGCCCGCTCGGCCTACACCGACGTGATGGTTCGTTCACTTCATAGGCGTTCATACGCGCGGTAACCGCACTACCCACAGCCAACTAGGGGCACTATGACGAGGTGGCAACCGCGAGGACACCCCAGAGAGCGACGGGAATCCGAAGTGGTTCGGGACGGTGGACCGGTCCCGTCCGCGCAGTCGGCCGTGCCCTGCATCTTCCGTTCACGGGGACGGCCCGTGGCATCAGGAAGGCCACGCACGCGCACGGAGCCGGCGAATCCGGGCTCGGCAAGCTGATCGAACTGCACGCCGTGAACGGCGCGGGCGACCTCATGATCACCATCGCCCTCGCCTCCACGGTCTTCTTCTCCGTGCCGACGGACGAGGCGCGGGGGCGCGTCGCGCTCTACCTCGCCATCACCATGGCCCCCTTCACCGTCCTCGCCCCCGTCATCGGGCCGCTCCTCGACCGCCTCCCGCACGGCCGCCGCGCCGCCATGGCCGCTTCGATGCTGGCCCGCGCCCTGCTCGCACTGATCATCGCCAGCGCCGTCACCAGCGGCAGCCTCCAGCTGTATCCGGCCGCGCTCGGGGTGCTGGTCGCCTCGAAGGCGTACGGGGTGGTCAGAAGTGCCGTGGTCCCCCGTCTCCTCCCGCCGCGCTTCTCCCTCGTGAAGGCCAACTCGCGCGTCACCCTCGGCGGGCTCCTCGCCACCGGTGTCGCCGCCCCCATCGGTGCCGGGCTGCACGCCATCGGACCGCGCTGGCCGCTCTACGGCGCCTTCGCGATCTACATCTGGGGCATGTTCCTGTCCTTCACGCTCCCGTCGAAGGTCGACTCGGCCAAGGGCGAGGACGTGGCGCTGCTGGCGGCGGACGAGGAGCATCTGCACGGGCCGCATCTGAAGCCCCTGAAGCGTCCGGGGCTCAGGACCGTCGGCATCGCCGTCACCCACGCCCTCGGCGCCAACGCCGCCCTGCGCTGGCTCTCCGGCTTCCTGACCTTCTTCCTCGCCTTCCTGCTCCGCGAGCACCCGCTGACCGGGTCCAGCGCGGCCGTGTCGCTGGGCATGGTGGCCGTCGCGGCGGGCGCGGGCAACGCGCTCGGTACGGCGGTGGGGGCGGGGCTGCGACAGCGGGCGCCGGAGATCATCATCGTGACCGTGGTCGCGGTGGTGCTGGGCGCCGCCATCGTCGCCGCGATCTTCTTCGGGGCGTTCCTGGTGGCCTGCCTCACCGCGACGACGGGCTTCTGCCTGGCACTGGCCAAGCTGTCCCTGGACGCGCTGATCCAGCGGGACGTGCCGGAGCTGGTGCGGACGTCGGCGTTCGCGCGCTCGGAGACCATGCTGCAGATGGCCTGGGTGCTCGGCGGGGCGATCGGCATCGTGATGCCGCTGAACGGCCCGGCGGGGTTCTGCCTGGCCGCCGCGGTCATCGCCCTCGGCTGGGTCACGACCGTCCGCGGGCTGCTGAGTTCCGCCCGGCGCGGGGCCGGCACGAAGCCTCGCGTGGCGTAACACACAGGCACGTCGTACCCCACGTAAGGAAGGCGTGAGGCACGCCCGATAGCCTTCGGCCATGACCTTCCTGCAATCCGTTGTGCGACGCCGCCGCGCCGTCGCCGCCGCCGGCGCCGTTTCCGCCGGACTGCTCGTCCTGTCGGCCTGTGACAAGCCGACGCCACTGTCGACGATCACGGTCGGCCGCTCCTCCGTCAGCGAGGAGGCCACCTGCGGCGGGGAGGGCAAGAACCTGAACACCGCGGACCTGACGCAGTGCCTGAAGGACAAGGACATCAAGTCCATCAAGGTCGACCCCGACGAAACGGTCCGTATCGGCGTCGACCCGAAGATCGCCGACAAGCGCTGGACGATCCTGATGAACGGTCAGCCGCTCACCGAGGACAGCGACAAGACGTACCGCACCGTCCCGGGCAGCGTCTTCTTCAACCAGCAGTACGGCGCCACGGGCAACTCGACCCTGGTCTCCATCAAGGCCGGCGACGGCAAGAAGAGCGGCACCGGCGTGACGGGCCTGTGGTCCTTCAAGCTGAAGAAGGACGACTGATCGCTGCCGCTGGGCTTCGCGTGCTTGTGGCCACCGCGGTTCCCGTGGAGAGGGACGCGGTGGCGCGGGCGTTCGCGGGGACGGTCGGTGAAGTGCGGCTGCCCGGGGTGACGCTGGGCCGACTGGCTCCACAGGCCGCTGAGCCGGCGGTGGCGCTCGACCTCGCCGCCGTCGGGGTGGGTCCTGCCCTTTCCGCCGCCTCCACCTCCTCCGCCCTCACCGCCGCCGCCCTCTCCGGCGCCCCCTACGACCTCGTCGTCTCGGCCGGTATCGCCGGCGGCTTCCCGCCCGAGGCGCCCGTCGGCTCGCTCGTCGTGGCCGACGAGATCACCGTCGCCGACCTCGGCGCCGAGACCTCCGACGGCTTCCTCCCGGTCACCGAGCTCGGCTTCGGTGCCGTCAGCCACCGTCCGCCGGAAACACTCGTACGAGACCTCGCGGCCGCCACCGGCGCACGCACCGGCGCGATACTCACCGTCTCCACCGTGACCGGCACCGCCGAGCGAGCCGCCGAGCTGCGTGCGCGTCACCCCCGTGCCCTCGCCGAGGCCATGGAGGGCTTCGGGGTGGCCGAGGCGGCCGCCGCACACGGGGTGCCCGTGCTGGAGATCCGTGCCGTCTCCAACCCGGTGGGCCCCCGCGACCGCGCCGCCTGGCGCATCGGCGACGCGCTCACCGCCCTGACGACGGCCTTCGGGAAGCTCGCACCCGTCCTGGAGAGTTGGAACCCACATGACCAGTGAGCAGCCACTGCAGATCGCGTACTCCCCCTGCCCGAACGACACCTTCGTCTTCGACGCCGTCGCCCACGGCCGCGTCCCCGGTGCCCCCGCCCTCGACGTGACCTTCGCCGACATCGACATCACCAACGGCATGGCCGAGCGCGGCGAGTTCGACGTGCTGAAGGTGTCGTACGCCGTGCTCCCGTACGTCCTCGACGAGTACGCGCTGCTGCCGTGCGGGGGCGCGCTGGGGCGGGGCTGTGGGCCGCTGGTGCTCACGCGGGAGGCGGGGGCGGACCTGACGGGCCGTACCGTCGCGGTGCCGAGCGAGAGGTCGACGGCGTATCTGCTGTTCCGGCTGTGGGCGGCGGACACCCTGCCCGGCGGGGTCGGCGAGATCGTGGTCATGCCCTTCCACGAGATCATGCCCGCCGTGCGGGACGGGAAGGTCGACGCGGGGCTCGTCATCCACGAGGCGCGGTTCACGTACCAGACCTACGGGCTGCACAAGCTGGCCGACATGGGCGAGCACTGGGAGCAGACGACCGGGCTGCCGATTCCGCTGGGGGCGATCATCGCGAAGCGGTCGCTGGGGGCGGCGGCCCTGACGGGTCTGGCCGACGCGATCCGCGCCTCGGTGCGGGCCGCCTGGGACGAGCCGGAGGTGTCGCGGCCGTATGTCATGGAGCATGCGCAGGAGATGGATCCGGCCGTCGCGGATCAGCACATCGGGCTGTATGTGAATGAGTTCACCGCGGATCTGGGGGAGGACGGCTACGCGGCGGTTCGGGGGTTGTTGACCCGGGCGGCCGCGGAGGGGTTGGTGCCGGCGCTCGGCCCGGATGCGCTGGCGTTTCCCTGACGCGGCGGTAGCCGCACCTTCAGTACGGCCCCGCGCCCCTACGGGGCGTTCTGGTCGCCGTCGCCCAAAGGTGTGCGGGGTGGCCACTGGGCCAAGGAGAGCATGCCCAGGACCTTGCGGATGAGGAAGATCGCCAGGGGGACCTCCACGCAGACCGCGAGGGCCGCCGAGAGCCAGACGTCGGGCGTGCCCAGGGCCAGGGACACGTCGAACCAGGCGTCGCAGAGCAGCAGGGCGGCCGTCGCGGAGGCCGCCACGGCCACGGCACGGTGGCGGAGCCAGCCGAGCAGGGTCGTGGTGGCCATGGCGAGCACGAGCAGGGCGTCGAAGCCGACCCAGGCCGTACGCCACTGACGGACCGTGTAGCCGCTGGGCAGCATGAACCACAGCACGATCGTCCACGGGACGAGGCCGACGGCGGACACGGTCAGCAGCTCCAGGGTGTGCCGCCGCTGCCGCCGGATCCGCTCCAGGAGCTCGGGCGACGGCGTCGGGACAGCGGTGGCCCCACCACCGGGCTGGGTTCGTATGTCGCTCACGTCGGCTGTTCCGCAGGGTTACACGTCGAGCTGGTCGGCGACCGCACGCAGCAGGCCGGCGATCTTCTTGCCCGAGACCTTGTCCGGATAGCGGCCCTTCTCGAGCATCGGCGTGATGTTCTCCAGAAGGGTCGTCAAGTCCTGGACGATGGAGGCCAGTTCGTCCGGCTTCTTACGGGTGGCCGCCGCGACCGAGGGGGTCGGGTCGAGAATCGTCACGGAAAGGGCCTGGTCACCGCGTTGTCCGGCGACCACACCGAACTCAACTCGCTGTCCCGGCTTGAGTGTGTCGACTCCGGCGGGGAGGACCGAGGAATGGACGAAGACGTCACCGCCGTCGTCACGGGAGAGAAAGCCGAAGCCCTTCTCGCTGTTGAACCACTTGACCTTGCCGGTAGGCACGTCTGTCCTCGTCCTCGTACTCGTCGGAAAACTGCTTCTGGAAACTGCTGATGAACGGCTCTTGATAGCACTTGGGCGGGTCGTCGCGGACCCGCCGGTACCAAGGCTAATGGTCTTCAGGCCGGTGACAAGACGTCGCCGGGTTGTTCCTTCGCGCTGGGAACTACCCTGGTCCGGTGCGTGACAAAACCCAAACGAATTCCGCCGCTCCCGGTGACCGACTGATCCGTGCCGGTGCCATCGTGTTCTTCGTCGGTGCCGTGGCCACTCTCGTCACAGTGGCTCCGCTGTTCCTCCACGCGAAGCCATTTCCGACCTACATGTTCGGACTGAGCATGCTCATGGGCGTCGGCTTCCTGATCGCCGCCGCCGGAGTGCTCCAGTCGATTGCGGCCGGACGGCGTCAGGCGCGGACGGGGCGGTAAGTGCCGTCGGGATCGGAGGGGTCGTATTCGGCCAACCAGCCGGGAAACTCGGTGAGATCGCCGAGCACGACATCCGCTCCGGCGGTGGTCAGTTCCTCGACGCTGCACGGCCCCGTGGCCACGGCGACGGACAGTGCGTCGGCCTTACGTGCCCCGCGCACATCGCCGATGTGATCACCGACGTAGACCCCGGCGCCGTGCTCCCTCAGCGCCTCCGCCTTCCGCTCGGCCCACAGGTCACCGACCAACTCGTCGGGCCGGATGCCGAGGTGCTCCAGGTGCAGCTTGGCGTTCGGCTCGTACTTGGCGGTGACGACGATGGCCCGCCCACCGGCGGCGTGCACGGCGTCGACGGCCTCGCGCGCACCGCTCATCGCGGGCGTGGCGGTGATGGCGATCGTCGGGTACATCGACCGATAGAGATCGGCCATCTCCTCGATCCGCTCCTCCGGGAACCAGTTGATCAACTCCTCGGCGAGCGGCGGCCCGAGCCGCGTCACCGCGAGGTCGGCGTCGATGTACGTCCCGGTGCGCTCGGCCAGCGCCTCGTAGCAGGCGCGGATGCCGGGCCGGGAGTCGATGAGGGTCATGTCGAGGTCGAAGCCGACGGTGAGGGCGGTGGCGGGAGCAGGGGCGGAGGAGGCGGCCATATGGGCCATTGTGCCCAGCCGGTAAGGCGCTGATTCGCCCGGCGGGTGTGACGTACACCTACATCGGGGGACGCCCTGGCGTTCGGCTACGGCCTCCGCTGCGAGCGCCACACGACGAACAGCGCCGACAGCACGGCGGCGCCCCGCACGACCCACGGCCAGGTCTGGGCGATGGCGTCGTTCATGTGCCCCTGGGCGATGGGATCACCCCACCGCCCGTTCTGCCGCCCCCACAGCCACGCGATCCCGGCCGCGACGGCGATCCCGGGCATGCCCATCACGGCCCACTTCGACTCGTTCTGGGTGAGGCGCCGGGAGGCGTAGGCGATGAGCCAGCCGAGCAGCAGGGCGAACCAGTTCCCGAGGGCGGCGCCGACGACGAGGAGCGCGGCGGCGAGCAGCAGGAGGGGGTTGCTCCAGCGGCCGGAGGGGAGGGGGAGGAGACGGCGTCGGACAGCGGGGGCGGCCGGGGCGGAAGCGTCCGCCTCGGCATCCGCGTCCACGTCCACGGCCTTGTCGGCCGCCGGTGGCAAGGGCACCGCGTCCGGCGCCTGCCGCGGCCGCGGGGGCGGCTTGAGCAGCCCGGGGATCTCCACGCCACCGATGAACCCCGGGGGCAGGTTGTCGTCCTCCAGTCTTGCGCCGCCCACCCGCCACCAGTCGGGCGGCGCCGCACTGCCACCGAGCTCGTCGGTACCGGCGAGGTGGGGCGGGGTGGGACGGTCGGAGGGGGTGGGCGTCTCGGGTCGACCGGACTTGGTGAGTCGGTCGGACTTGGTGAGTCGGTCGGATTCGGTGAGCTTGGTGGAATCGGCGGACTTGGCGGGACGCGGGCGAGGCACGACCCGGCCCAGCCCTCCCAGCCCCTTCCTCCGCTCCCCGTCCCCCGGCTCGTCGTCGCGCTGGACCGGCACATGGGTGGGAGCGACCGGGGCCGCACCGTCGCCGTCCGCGCCGCCCGCCGCCTTGACGACCTCGTCGGGGGTGCCGAGCCGGGAGATGATCCGGCGGACGGCGGCGGGGCTGTCGACGGCGGCCTTGGCCCGCCGCCGGTCGATCTCGTTCCGCAACTCGGAGACAAGACGCATACGGGCGCCCGAGGGCAGCTGCTGCTGCTGGGCCAGGTCACCGACACGGCTCAGATACTCGTAGACGACCTTGTCGCTTTCGATCCCCACGAAGTCCCCTCCGGGGTTGGTGCGTTGGACTGCCCTGAGCACGAAGGTAGCGCAGGCCAGCTGCATCCAGCCCGCCCCGACGCACACCCACGACACCAGCTCAGCCCATCCCAGCCCGTCCGACGCACACGAGCGAGACCACCTCAGCCCATCCCAACCCCTCCGACCCACACGAGCGAGACCACCTCAGCCCATCCCAACCCCTCCGACCCACACGAGCGAGACCACCTCAGCCCATCCCAACCCCTCCGACGCGCGCGAGCGAGACCGGCTCAGCCCATTCCAACCGGTCCGACGCGCACGGGCGAGACCACCGAAGCCCCTTCCAACCCGTCCCGCGCACGGGCGAGACCACCTCAGCCCATCCCAGCCCCCCCCAACCCCTCCGACCCACACGAGCGAGACCACCTCAGCCCCTTCCAGCCCGTCCGGCGTTTGAGGACGAGGCCGTTCAGGCCGAA